>NZ_JAVDPZ010000009.1:0-138414 GCF_031453995.1 Nitrobacter vulgaris
CGCTTCGCCGCCATGATCTGCTCCGTGACGAATCACGGAGCTCTATGAATCAGCGATCAAACCGATTGGGAATCCTGAATGTCGATCGGTTCTAGCCACCGACTTACTAATCCATAAGACAAAAAAAGCCCGCCGGCTAACCCCGGCGGGCTTCCCTTGTCGCTAAATCTTCTACTAGCGGCGATAACCTCGGTGATATCCGTAACCCCGGCGGTATCCGTAACCCCCGTGGTACCCGTAACCTCTGTGCGCGTAACCATAGCGGCGGACACCGCCGCCACCATAGCCGTAGCCACGATATCCGTAGCCGTATCCTCGGTAGACGGGCGCCGTGCGGATACAACCGTTGGGGCCGCAAGCCACGACAACATTCTCGACGTTTGAAGCGGGAGAAAGTGGAGCGACCGGCATTGCAGATGCGCTTCCCGCCGCCGCAAGGCCGAAGAGTGCCGTCAATCCAACAATTGCAAATTTAAGCTTCATGGTCTCCTCCTGTGGCATTCCGATCTTCACACAAAGTAGGAGGTTTAATGTGAACCCGGGATGAGCAACCCGGCCTCACTTAAATCATAAACAGTGCGCTGGGGAGGAGCTCAGTCGCTAAAGCCCGCCGGTCTCGACCGGCGAGTTATCGATCGTCGCTCTCAAACAGCGCATCAATGCGTGCGCATCGCGTCGTATGCGTGAGCAATGAATACGACGGCGCTGACCAAAAGCAGTGCGGCGACTGCGGCTTCCAACATGACGGCTTCCCATTATCGTTTTGGGGAGACGTAGCCGCTCAACGTTTCAGATAGACTTCATGAGACCAGGAAATTGGTTTCATTCCTAAGCCGGCAAGACGCTCGTTGGGTTTGACCAACCGGACCAATGTTTTCCCTTGGATGGATGTGCCGGCGTCGTCGGGCATTCTTCTCAGTCCAAGTCACTTGTTATGTCATGAGAAGAAAATACGACATAACCAATTGATTTTATTGATGATATGGCGGAAGGGGTGGGATTCGAACCCACGGTGGGCTTGCACCCACGCCGGTTTTCAAGACCGGTGCCTTAAACCACTCGGCCACCCTTCCAAACGGTTGACACTGTTTAGCTATCGTCGCGAGGCCGGTTGTCGAGAAAGGCCATTTGCTATTCAACGTCTCTGGTGCGCTTGTTTATGGCGGCACGTAACGCATCGTCAACCTGCGCCACGGCGTCGGCCTCCATATTCGGCAGGACATGCGAATAAAATCCAGCGTGATCCCGACCTTGCTATGGCCAAGCCGTCGCTGGCGATCTTCGGATCTGCCTCTTACAGCATACTGCAGGTCTCTTCGATGGCGCCGAGCAAAGAGACTCGCCGGCTTGAGCCGGCGGTTTTCCTTGCGGCCAGCGAAGCGAGCGCTCATGATAGCTCGATCGTTCCAAAAGGGAGTTGCGGCTGTGGCGACAGGTACAGTGAAGTGGTTCAATGCGACAAAGGGTTTCGGGTTTATTCAGCCCGACAGTGGCGGTAAGGACGTGTTTGTCCATATCTCAGCCGTGGAGAAAGCGGGCCTTAGCTCACTCAACGAGGGCGCCAAAGTGAGCTACGAGGAAGTAGCGAACAGGGGAAAGACCTCAGCAGAAAACCTGCGGGTAGGCTGATCTTCTTGCCCGCCGGCACTCGCCGGCGGGTGATTTTTCGTCGAAGGGAACGCGTTCTACACTCCCGAGACCGGTACAAATTACCAGGAGACTTTCCGATGTTCATTGCCATGAATCGCTTCCAGGTCATCAAGGGAAATGAAAAGGCTTTTGAACAAATCTGGTTCTCGCGTGACACCTATCTAGGGAGTGTGCCTGGATTCGTTGAATTTCATCTTTTGCGTGGACCTGAAGCTGAGGATCACACGCTTTATGCCTCGCACACGATCTGGAAAAGCCGCGACTCTTTCTATGCATGGACGAAATCAGAGGCGTTCCGAGCCGCTCACGCGAACGCTGGCAGCAATAAGCCACTCTATCTGGGTCATCCTCAATTGGAGGGATTCGAAACGCTCCAGACCGTGACTGGTTCTACAACTCAAGGTGAGTAACCCATTGGAAGTCACTCAGCGATTCGCTATCGACACTGCCGATTCCTTCAGCAGAAGGTCAGCTGCTTAATAGAAGGCTTTACGAAATATATTAAATTGCCGATCTTGATTTTAAGCTGCTCCCCATATTCCTCCCTTACCACCCTAAGGCGCCGCTGAACTCTTATAGAGTGTCGCGACCCGCTTCCGCGAGGAGGGCACCTGGCGCGTCCTGCACGGGGATGAGTGCGGCCCGAACATGTCGGAATTTCTTGCGATTTGTGTATTAGCTGGCCGCATGGAGCCATCCCGCACCTTCGGATGACGATCATAATGACGCTGTAAAACAGACACGCGTGCGGACGTACAGGCAATGAATGCACCAACAGAAGACCGCCGCAAACATCCGCGCGTCGAAATCGACGAGCCGGCTTACATTTCTACAAGCGGATTAAGCATGCGGTGCCGGCTGTTGAACGTATCTTCGCAAGGAGCCGCCATCGAGGTCCCAAATCCGGCCCTTGTCCCGTCGCGTTTCCAGCTGATGACCGAAAAGGATCGGGTGATTCGATTCTGCCGGGTCATCTGGATCAAGCAGGACCGGATCGGAATTACTTTCGATCCGCCAACTGCCTAGGCGGGCTCCGGCGTCCGAGTCGCGACCTTGATTGACCACCCGTTTCGCTTCTGAAGGGCTCACCCCATTTCCGCCTTGTTTGCTCTGCGATATGTTCACGGCTTGGTATGGTTATGGACCATATCGTGCTGACCGGCGCGGTGAAGTGGGGCAGTCTGCCGGGGACCGGGTCTTGGGGACGGATGAGGAAACCAAATTCAGATCGAGTTGGGCATGCTGCATGCGCTGTGGCCGTCGCGGGCGCGTGCCTGATGCTGGCCAATTGCGGTTCATCAAACAACCTCAGCCGGATCGATCCTAAGTATGGAGTTTCGAGCAGCCCTCGGGTGATCGCCTCTGGCGAGGCGGTGCCAAAAGGCGGCGGCACTTACCGGGTCGGCAAGCCCTATACAGTCGCCGGGCGCATTTACGTTCCCGAGGAAAACACCAAATATCGCGCCGAAGGTCTCGCTTCCTGGTATGGCGATAACTTCCATGGCCGTCTGACAGCCAACGGCGAGGTTTTTGACATGGCCTCGCTGTCTGCTGCGCATCCAACCCTTCCCTTACCGTGTTATGTCCGGGTGACAAACCTGGGCAACAGCAAATCCCTGGTGGTCCGCGTCAACGATCGCGGGCCGTATCACGGTAACCGGCTGATCGATGTCTCGAACAAGGCCGCCGAGTTGCTGGAGTTCAAGCAAAATGGTGTCGCGTCGGTGCGGGTCGAATACGTCGGACGCGCGCCGCTTGAAGGTTCTGATGATCGGCAATTGATGGCGACCCTGCGAACGGGCGTGCCCGCGCCGTCGCCGTCCACCGTCAGGATCGCCTCCGCGCGGCCGTTTGTCCCTGAACTCACGCCATCCGAACGCTCAACCGGTGGCGATGTCGCGACTCCGCGAGGCCGCTCCTATACGCCCGACCATACCTTGATGGACGTCGCATCGATCAACGCCGATTCCGAGATGTCTGCGTCCGGCCGCACCCCGGCGCGTCGGCAGGCCATGGAAGGACCGCGGGAGGTTTCATACGGCGAGGGCAACGTTGCAGGCCATGTCCGCCCCGTCACCGCTTATGCGCCGGTGGACCAGCGCGGACCGAGCGAGCTACTCTCGGGCCGAGGGCTCTATTAAGGGTCGCGCACCTACCGGGAAAGCTTGAAATCTGCTTTGATTTTGTCCGGCCGCGCCATAGGCGCGGCGCCATGTTGTTTGCGACCATTCCAACTGATAAAAGGATCTACTCGGAATCGCACCATGACAACCAGATCTTCCACGCCCGACAGACGCGGGGGATTCGCCTGGCGCAGTCTGGTGGCCGCCGCCGTCCTCACGATCGGCCTCGACGGAATCGTGCTGGCTGCCAACAATAGCGTTCAGGGTGCCAAGAAGGAAGAGATCTACGAGACCAGCGCCCCGACCGCAATTTTGATCGAAGCAAAAAGCGGCAGCGTTCTTTTCGAGAAAAACGCAGACGAACTACGTGCACCGTCCAGCATGATGAAGCTGATGACGGTTGAAGTCGTGTTCAACGCCATCACGAAAGGCGAGATCAAGCTCACAGACGAGTACGTCATCAGCGAAAACACCTGGCGCAAGGGCGGGGCGCCTTCCGGCGGATCGACCATGTTCGCCGCGATCAACAGCCGCGTCGCAGTCGACGATCTCCTGCACGGGGCAATCATCCAGAGCGGCAATGACTCCTGCATGGCGCTTGCGGAGGGTATCGCCGGCAGCGAAAGCGCCTTCACAGAAAAGATGACGGCCCGAGCGCGGGAATTGGGCATGACCCGCTCCACCTTCGCGAATTCCAACGGTCTTCCACATCCCGACAACAAGATGACCGTTCGAGAGCTTGCGGCACTCGCGCGCCACATCATTTTGACCTACCCGGATTTTTACAAGCTGTTCGGCGAACGTGAATTCACCTGGAACAAAATTCGTCAGTTGAACCGCAACGCGCTTCTGACTGCGATGGACGGAGCCGACGGGCTCAAGACCGGCTACACCAAGGAGGGTGGATACGGCATGGTCGGCTCGGTGGTCCAAAACGGCACCCGGCTGATCGTTGTCGTGAACGGCCTCGAAAGCGCCGACGACCGAGCGGCCGCCGCCAAGAAGCTGCTGGAATGGGGTTTTCGAAATTTCGAAATCCGGACCCTGTTTGCTGCGGACCAGCCGGTCGGCTACGCCAAGGTATTTGGCGGTGATAGCGGCTCCGTTCAGGTCGCCACGTCAGACCCGGTTCAAATCATGGTTCAGAAGAACGGCAGCGACAAACTGCTCGCGCGCATCGTCTATACCGGGCCGGTCCGTGCGCCGGTTGCGCCGGAGCAGCCGATCGGGGTCATCAAGGTATGGCGAGGCAAGGAAGTGGCGGTCGAGATGCCGGTTCATGCCACGAAAGCCGTCGGTGTCGGCTCGACCGTGCGTCGCGCGTTGGATGGAGCGATCGAGCTTGTCATTGGGATGGTGCGCTCGGGCGCCGCGAAACTCTAATGGCCGACGCCACGCCCAAAGCCGACCCGCCGCGCGGACGTTTTATTACCTTCGAAGGCGGCGAGGGGTCCGGAAAATCCACGCAGATCAAGATTCTCGTCGAACGTCTTCAGGCGGCGAAGCTGCATGCCATCGTCACGCGAGAGCCCGGAGGATCGCCGGGCGCCGAAATCATTCGACACCTCGTCCTGTCGGGCGTGGGCAAACTGCTCGGCGCTGACGCTGAAACCCTGCTGTTTGCGGCGGCGCGCGATGACCATGTTCGCACCGTCATCAGGCCTGCGCTGGAGCAGGGCATATGGGTGCTCTGCGATCGGTTTGCCGATTCGACCCGCGCCTATCAGGGTCAACTGGGGAACGTGCTACCCGGCGTGCTGAACGCGATGGAGCGGGTAACCATCGGCGATCTCAAGCCTGACTTGACGGTGATCCTCGATGTCCCCGTTGAGGTAGGTTTGCAGCGCGCAGCCGCTCGCCGTGGCAGCGGCGCGCCGGATCGCTTTGAGGCGGAGGACCTTGCTTTTCACCGGAAACTCCGTGACGCCTATCGCGAGATCGCAGCGAGCGACCCGCAACGCTGCGTGGTGATCGATGCCGACGCCGACGTCAATACCGTCGCAGCGCGAGTGTGGACGGCACTGCGCGACCGCGTGCTAACGGCGGACACCGCATGATCGCGCGCTCAGCCACCGCGGAAATGCCGGTCCCGCATCCGCGCGAAACCACCGTGCTTTTCGGTCACAGCGAGGCGGAGCGGACGTTGCTCAATGCCTATCGCGGGGGCCGTATCCCGCACGCCTGGCTGATCGGTGGCGCGCCGGGGATCGGCAAGGCGACGCTCGCCTACCGGATGGCGCGATTTGTGCTGGCGCACGGCGATCCCAGCATGTCCGATGTGCAATCAGCGGAAACGCTCAAACTGGACCTGACGCATCCGATTGCACGCCGCATCGCGGCCGATACGCATGGCGGGCTCCTGACGCTGGAGCGAACGCCCAACGAAAAGGGCGTTATGCGCACGGTCATCAGCGTCGAGCAGACCCGGGAGACGATCGCTTTCTTCGGCTCGACCGCCACCGGGGATGGGTGGAGGGTGTGCATCGTCGATACTGTCGACGAACTCAACCCCAATGCCGCCAATGCGCTACTCAAGGTGCTCGAAGAACCGCCGCACCGGTCGCTGTTTTTCTTGATAAGCAATGCTCCGGCGCGGGTATTGGCGACGATGCAATCGCGCTGTCGCAAGCTGATGCTGCGCCCGTTGGCAGCAGACGATGTGATCCGCGCGGCCGCGGAAGCAGCGCAGATCGCGCCCGACGATACGTCCTTGCAAGAAATCGCCTACGCGGCCGAAGGAAGCGTCGCGCGGGCGCTGGCGCTCCTGGGAGGCGGCGCGCTGAAGCTCCATCAACGGACGACGGCGTTGTTGAACAGCCTTCCGCAAATCGACCCGGGCGAACTTCACGCGTTGGGGGACGCCATCAGCGGCAGTGAGCGCGCCTCGCTTGGCGCTTTCGTCGACAGCGTGGACCGCTGGATTGGCGAGCGGCTCCACACCAGCGATGCGAACGCCGATCTTCCTCGTCTTGCACGGCTCGCGGAGGTATGGGAAAAGATCAACAACGCCGCACGCGAGACAGAGACCTATAATCTCGAGCGAAAACCCCTGGTTTTTTCGGTGTTCGGGCTTCTCGCAGAAGCTACCCGATAAGCACTCGGCTCCTGACCGTTCTTTTTCCTGCCTGACCGATAAGGATTTTGTTGTGGCTCCCGCTAAGAAGAAACTGGCCAAGAAAGCCCGCGTGAAGGCGCACAAGTCGCGTCCCGCCGCCACCGGCCGTAGCCCGGCAGCTAAAACGCGCAGCAGGACGGCGGTTAAGAAGACCACCAAACAGAAGAAGACGAGCGCGAAGGCGACAACGAAAGCGCGCGCGCCGAAGACGGCTAAAAAGGCGGTAAAGAAGAAGACAGTCAAGAAAACGATCAGGAAGACCGCCCGGAAAACCGCAAGGAAAGCGGTTAAAAAGCAGCCGGCGACAAGAACCCCGAAAAAGGTCGCGACCAAGAAGACAGCGTCAAAAAAGGCGACGCCGAAGAAAGCCGCACCGAAGAAAGCAACGCCAGAAAAAGCCGCGCCGAAGCGATCCGTCACCACGCGTCCGGTGAAAAAGACAACGCCGCGATCGCCGGGCAAGGTTGGCGCCAAGGTCGATACGACCGCTGCATCGCTCCCCTCGAGCACGGCGTCATCGCACACCAATACGTTCTATATCACCACGGCGATCGTTTATCCGAACGGCGCGCCGCACATCGGCCACGCATACGAGGCCATTGCCACCGATGCGCTCGCGCGTTTCCAAAGGTTGGATGGCAAGGATGTGTTCTTCCTCACCGGGACCGACGAGCACGGCCAGAAAATGGTGCAGACCGCGCAGCGGGAAAACATATCGGCCCTTGAACTCGCCACGCGAAACGCCGAACTGCTTCGTAAATTGGATGAGACGCTGAATATTTCGTTCGATCGGTTCATTCGCACTTCAGAACCCGCGCACCATAGCTCGGTCCAGGAAATCTGGAGGCGCATGGCAGCGAATGGCGATATCTACCTGTCGAGCTACGCCGGCTGGTATTCGGTACGCGACGAAGCCTATTACGCGGAGGACGAGACGCTCGTCGGCGACGACAATGTGCGGCGCGGACCGCAGGGTACGCCGGTCGAGTGGGTGGAGGAAAAAAGCTATTTCTTCAAGCTGTCGGCCTATCAGGACAGGCTGCTTGCGCTGTACGAAAGCCAGCCTGACTTCATAGGTCCGGATTCTCGCCGCAACGAAGTGGTCAGCTTCGTGAAAGGCGGCCTGAAGGATTTGTCGATCTCGCGCACCAACTTCGACTGGGGCATCAAGGTGCCCGACGATCCCGAGCATGTCATGTACGTCTGGGTCGATGCGCTGACCAATTACATCACAGGCGTCGGTTTTCCAGACGAGAACGACCGCAACTGGCACTATTGGCCGGCCGACGTGCACATTATCGGCAAGGACATCATCCGCTTTCACGCCGTCTACTGGCCTGCTTTTCTGATGTCTGCGGGCATTCCCTTGCAGAAGCGGGTCTATGCTCATGGCTTCCTATTCAACCGCGGTGAGAAGATGTCGAAGTCGGTCGGCAATGTCGTCGATCCATTCAGTCTCGCCGCGCAATACGGCGTCGATCAGGTGCGCTATTTCTTCCTGCGCGAGGTGCCGTTCGGGCAGGACGGCAGTTACAATCACGAGGCGATCGTGGCGCGCATCAATGCCGACCTCGCCAATGACTTCGGCAACCTCGCGCAGCGCTCGCTGTCGATGATCGCCAAGCAGCACGGCGGCGTTCTGCCGGAGCCCGGAGACTTCAGCGACGCCGATAAGGCGATCCTCGCGCAGGCGGACGGCATGATCGCAATCACGCGCGAGGCGATGAATACGCAGCAGATTCACCAGGCGCTTAATGCAATCTGGACCGTCGTCGCCGAAGCCAACCGCTATTTTGCGGGCGAGGCGCCCTGGGTCTTGGCCAAAACCGATCCGGCGCGGCAAAGGACGGTGTTGTATGTCACCGCCGAGGTGGTGCGCCAGATCGCGATTCTGGCCCAGCCTGCGATGCCTGTCGCCTGCGCAAAGTTGCTCGATATATTAGGTATCCCGCAAGGCGAACGAAGTTTCGCGATGCTTGGTGGTCAAATCCGGATCAAACCGGGCACGGCTTTACCTGCACCGGTGCCGGTGTTTCCGCGCTATGTCGAACCGTCCGCAGCCTGAACGGTTTACGCTTATGCTGGTCGACAGTCAGCATGATGGCTGTTGCACCCGAAGCCTGGACTTGTGGGTGCAATGAGACGGTTGCTAGTCAGGATGTCGCGTGATGGCGAATCACACCGTTTCATCCTTCGACATGAAGTGTGCGTACCGATGGACTAACGCTTCCGGCCTGATTTCTGATCATCTTAGCTCTTTGCGGCTACGATGAACCAGAAATCCTCGCTTCGGAGGGGCCCCTCAATCTATCCAGGGTAACCGGTCGTTATAAGTCGTAGCCGCCAAAGGGCGCGAACAAAAGGTGCCGCTACAGGCGTAGCTGTTCCGAATGCCGTCATCATAGGCCATGGTTGGGTTGCGATAAGCGGAACAGCCCCACCTGTCGCAGCGATAACCATAGGCCCCGGTGCGCCAGCCGACCCCACGCACTTCGATGGTGTTTTTAGAACTCATCGATTTCAACGTCGCCGATTGTGTGGGCATCGGCCCGGCCTGGGCGCTCATGCCAAACATAGCGATGGTTGCAGCAAAAACAGCGGTGCGAAGAGAACTCGAAGACTTCATCCTCAATCTCCCGTGCATGTGGCGGCGCATTGGCGCGGCCGGCGCCGGCTAATGAGGGCCGACGGTTCCAGGCCATGCTGATCCTGAAAATAAATCTGTACTATGTGCCATTTTGTCGCAAAACCGTCATCTTAGGCTCCCGTTACAAAACTGTCATTTGAGGTTCACATTGGTCAGCCTTATCCGATTATTGCCGCCGCAGATTTGGCTCGCCTACCGAAAACCCTCTAATCGGATGGACCAGCCGGCACTCTCTCCAGATTGATTTGGTGACGTCCTGCAACTATCCCGATGCGAAAGTGTGGGATTGGAGTGACACATTCGCCTTCTTTCTGATCCCTCGCTCTGAGGGTTTGCCATGTAACAAGGGTGTCACATGCGACTGGAATAAAGCCCGCGTTTCAGCGAGTTCCAAAGAAAGGGAGCTCGAAATGGGGGGCAGAATTGATAACGATAAAGGGATTGAGCGCAGCAATATGCAGCGTTGGCTTAACGCTCGGAGCTTCCATTTTTGCCCCGGCCGACGCCCAACAATTGGACCTGTACGTCGATACGGTTACCAAGCAGGTTTATACGGCGCCCGGTAAAAACCGGGTGAAAATGGGTACCTTTCAGCAGGTGCAGAAAGAACCAGGCCAGCAAACAAAGAAGAAGAATTCAGGTCAGCCGGCACCAAAAGATTCAAGTCAGCAGGCACAGAGAGAACCGGGGCCAAGCTTCGTCCACGAACCGCTGCCTGTAAAAGCCAAGGACGAACACTGGTACGACAGAATTCACATGCGAGGCTATACGCAAATCCGCACCGGTAGCACCGTGAGTGGAGACAATAAAGAAGTCGTCTACTGGCCTGATAAATCGGTCGGCGATAACACCAATTTCTTGATCAGGCGGGCACGTCTGATTTTCTACGGTGATGTGACCGATAATCTCTATCTGTATTTCCAGCCTGATTTTGCCAGTACGCCGTCTGGATCCACCACAGGCAATTTCGGGCAGTTAAGGGATGCCTACGCCGATATCTCCTTCGATGACAAAAAGGAATTCCGTGTCAGGCTCGGGCAATCAAAAATCCCTTTCAGTTTTGAGAACATGCAATCCAGCCAAAATCGTCTTACACTTGATCGTGCTGACGGTATCAACACGTGCTGTCGGGATGAGCGTGACATCGGCGCATTCTTCTATTGGGCCCCAGCTGAAATACGCGAGCGGTTCAGAGACCTGGTGGCGAACAATCTGAAGGGATCGGGCGACTACGGCGTGTTCGCCTTCGGCGTCTACAATGGACAGGGCGCCAACCGCGTCGAGTTAAATAACGACATGCATATGGTGGCCCGCGTCACCTACCCCTATCAATTCAGCAACGGTCAAATTTTTGAAGCAGGCGTAGAGGGTTTGCACGGGCGCTTCGTTACATCGAACGGCCCTATAAGCATCGTTACACCGAACGGCCCTGTAAACATTACTCCGGTCATGGTCGCGCCCGCGCAAGGATTTGTCGATGAGCGTGTCGCGGTGCATGCTGTCCTTTATCCGCAGCCCTTCGGGTTGCAGGCAGAATGGAATTGGGGACGGGGACCTCAGTTAAACGCCGCTCAGAGGTTGATTACGGACTCCTCGCTCAACGGTGGCTATGTCCAGGCCACATACAAATACGATGCTGGAGCTTGGGGAATCATGTTCCCGTTCGTCAAATGGCAATACTACGAGGGCGGTCAGAAATTCGAGCGCAACGCCCCGAGAAACCTCGTCAATGATTTGGAGTTTGGCGTTGAATGGCAAGTCACCAAAGCAATTGAGCTCACAGCTGAGTATCACATGATGAATCGTACCGACGTGCTGAATGCCCCTTACAACCAATTCAGGGCTGATGTCGTGAGAGTCCAGGTCCAGTGGAATTACTGATACTCTCAAAGTTGCTCATCTCGTTCGTCCGCTCGGCCGCGATCTGCCGCCGAGCGGATCAGCGTTTGCCGGACGAACGGACCTGAAGACTGCGACCCGCCGGCAGAGTCCACTGGCGGGTTCCGCATGGAGGAAGGCTCGGGAGCCCGTCGGGTCAGGCCGGAAAGACGGTTGTAGAAAGACTAATCCATTCCTGCGTGAAATCTGGCCGTCAGGAATCATAAGCAGGTCACTGCTTGGACGCTAGGGCCTCCAACTCCTTTAGGCCAGCCGCTCCTAACTTGCCCGGCGCAATTGCAGCGCCGGGCTTTTTCTTTTGGGGCGAGACCGTGAGGCGATAGGCGACGAAAACTTCGGCATCACTGAATGACTCTAGCAGCTCACTACAGATCGGGCAGCGGAAATCCCAGCCTTGATTGGGCAACGATACCAGCTCTAGTCGTCTGAAGGCGGCCCCGCACTTGGTGCAAAAGACATCGGCTTGTCTCAAGGTACCCCTTTGTATGCCCGTCATGAATCAGAGGTAAACTGTCCCTATACTAGCGGGAAATCTTTGGCGTTATCCCGCTCGCCAAACGCCGGCCCGCACTTAATTTCCCGCGGGGCTTCACGCATCTAGGGCGATGAAATGAACCGGTTGCAAATGTTCGTTGAGCATAGTGTGACTGGCGGCTACAGGTCGAAACGCGCTGCATATGCGTTTGACCCCGAGAACCTGCCGCCGCCTGGCGAAAATCTGGAGTGGAAAGCGGTGTCCTCGTTTAACGCCGCCGACGAGATAATGCGGGACTCCGGTTTAAAAGACATCTTCATACTCGCGGTCGATAAGGGTTGCGCCATCGTAGAGGAAAGGGTCGAGCTCGCGCTTAACTTCGAGAATAGTCATCAGCGGTGCAGATGACCAAAGGCATCCAGCCATTCTGACCTCTGTTCCGTCCACTCACGGCGCCGGGTCATGACCGAGTGGACGGCCTCGATCACGGGCCTCTTGGGCCGGGTATGAACCAAAGTCCAAAGCCGAACGGCTGATCGAGGAGGGGCTGTTCCTTCTCCAGCACAAAAGGGCCGCACGCGACGTCGCCCGTTACCGGGCTCGCCTTTGGTAACGCTATCTACAGAATGAAATGACGATCTCGGCAGGATTCGAACCTGCAATCCGCGGAGTAGAAATCCGTTTCTCGCGCGGAATAAACGATGCAGCCCTTGACCTCGCGGCCTGTTGAAGGCACCTGTTGGCTGACTGGCGTTGTAGCCCCGTTTGTAGCCCGGCCAGAATCCCAACTGTCTCATGCCGTCTCCCGAGGGATCTGCCTGAAATGCTTGTCGACAGTCACTGCCATCTCGATTTTCCCGATTTCGCCGATGATCTCGACGGAATTGTTTCGCGCGCGGAAGCGGCGGGAGTTCGCCGCATGGTGACGATTTCGACGCGGGTGAGGGAGCAAACGAAGCTGATCGCAATCGCGGAGCGGTTTCCGAATGTCTATTGCTCGGTCGGCACCCATCCGCATCATGCCGACGAAGAGGACGGCATTTCTATCGACGAACTCATCGCGCTAACACAACATCCAAAGGTCGTCGCGCTGGGGGAGGCGGGGCTTGACTATTTCTACGAGCACGGCTCGCATGAGGCGCAGGCGCGGGGATTCCGCACTCACATCGCCGCCGCGCGCGCGACCGGATTACCCCTGGTGATCCACACCCGCGAGGCGGACGAAAATTGCGGTCACATCCTCGAGGAGGAAATGACGAAGGGTGCGTTTCGGGCGGTGCTGCATTGTTACACTGGTGGCCGAGAGCTCGCAATGAAGGCGGTCGCGCTTGGATTGTACATCGGCTTCACTGGAATTTTGACCTTCAAGAAGTCCGATGCGTTGCGAGCGCTCGCTGCGGAGTTGCCGGACGAGCGCATTCTCGTCGAGACTGATGCACCGTATCTTGCGCCTGGCAAGTTTCGCGGCAAACGCAACGAACCTTCTTATGTTGTGGAGACTGCGAAAGTGCTGGCAGAGGCGCGCGGCGTTTCGCTCGACAAAATTTCGCGACAGACCACCGAGAATTTTTTTCGGCTATTCTCCAAGGTGCCACACCCGGACGCAGCCGCATGACGCTGACGCTGACCATTCTCGGCTGCGGTTCGTCCGCCGGCGTGCCGCGTCCGGCATTGGGCTGGGGTGCCTGCGATCCCGCCAATCCGAAGAACCGTCGTCGCCGCTGTTCGCTGATGATGGAGCGCGCATCGAAGCAGGGGACAACGCGCGTCCTGATCGACACCTCGCCCGACCTGCGCGAGCAATTGATCGATGCCAATGTCGATCATATCGATGCGGTGTTTCTGACGCACGAACACGCCGACCAGACTCACGGAATCGATGACCTGCGCTCCGTCGTCCTGCATCAGCGCCGCCGGATTCCGGTCTATCTTAATCAATCGACGTCCAAGGATATCCTGTCACGTTTTTCATACTGCTTCGTATCGCCCGAAGGCAGCGGCTATCCGCCGATCCTGGACAGCCATTCCATCGAGGCGGGCGAAAGCCAAACGATTGACGGCAAGGGCGGCGCGCTCACACTATCGGCCTTTCTTGTGCAGCATGGCAATATCCCGGCGCTGGGCTATCGGATCGGCAACGCTGCCTATACGCCTGACGTGCATGATATTCCGCATGAAAGTTGGCAGGCGCTGGAAAACCTCAATCTGTGGATTATCGACGGCCTGCGCTACGCGCAGCATCCCAGTCATTTCAGTGTCGCGGATGCGTTGTCGTGGATCGACCGCTTCAAGCCCAGGCGTGCCGTGATCACCAACATGCACTCTGATCTGGATTATGAAGTCCTGCGGCGCGAGCTTCCAGAAAATGTCGCACCGGCCTACGACGGGATGCAGCTAGCGATCGATCCGGCCTGATGGATCGATCGGCTGAGATCTGGGACGCCAACCAATTCTGCTGAGGTGTCTACTCGGCTGCGGCCATGCGGCCGATGCGCAATTCGGCCGCCGCCTGCCGGATCACAACTGCCGAGCCCTGCAACGCCAGCCCGGCCATGATCGAGGCCACGACAACGTCAGGCCAGCCAGTACCCGTTCCGAACACACCCAAGGCGGCCAGTAGCACGGCCAGATTTCCCACCACGTCATTTCGGGTACAAATCCAGGCTGAGCGCATATTGGCGTCACCAGCCTTGTAAGCCCACAGAAGCCCGAACGACGCCGTATTAGCTGCAAGCGCCGCGAAGCCGACCGTACCCATCGTGAACGCGCTGGGCAGCGTTCCGTGGGTCGCGTGCCAGATAACCGTTCCGACAACCCACAGCCCGAATACGCCCATGGTGACGCCCTTGGCGAGCGCAGCCGTGGCCCGATAGCGAAGTGCCATGCCGACCACGAATAAGCTTACGCCGTAGTTTGCGGCGTCGCCTAGGAAGTCCAGCGCGTCGGCCTGAAGCGATGCCGAGCCAGCCGCAAGGCCTGCCGCGACCTCGACAACAAACATGGCCGCATTGATGATGAGCACAGCCCACAGCACGCGCCTATGGGCAGCATTCTGCTTTGGCGTGCTATTCAAATTCAGCGGCGGCGGCGCGCAACATTTATCGGCCATCTATTTGTTTTCCTTGCGCCTTCACCACGTCCATGAACGCCTTCCTCGTCAAGCTAAGTATCGCCTCATAATATTCCATAATATACCTTATGCGAATTATACGACGGGCGACACACGCCTGCGTTTGCGTTTGCGTTTGATTTGTCACTGATGCTTGGGCTGATCTGGTCATTGGGTCTCCCCCTGCTTTTCCTCGACTAAATCCGTCGTGGCTCCCGTTTACGCAGACGCCCACCTGTTCCGCCGGCCCGGAAGGCCCGTTGCATTTCTCGCGACCCAAAAAAAGCGCAGCTGCTCGCGGTAAGCGACCGTGTGTGCAATCCGGCTGCGGGACCGCGCCATGTCGTATCGGTGCAGCGACATGCCGCAGGCCAATCAGGCTTGCGACTCCAAACCCTGCGTCAGACCCAGACCTTGGCCGCACGTGGGTTCGCGCCAAACTTAAGCCGATGCCGAACCAGGTCATGGCTTATGGTTCAGCCGCCACTCAAACTCGCATCAAATCCGCAATCTGGTTGCAGTTTAATGAGTCGGTGAACTGTCACGGATCAGCGAAATCGCCATCAAGCGCGCTCGTTGAATCGCACCCGACTTAGGCCTAAACGCCGCAGTGACCAAACTGCCATCATAGAGGATGGAAAGTTGTTCAGCAATTTCCTTTGCTGGTTTGATCCCCGCGGAGGTAAGCATCCGTACGAACGCATCGCGCACGGCGACTTTGTGAATCCGAACCCAGCGAGGCGCGGGCAAGTTTCGACCATGCTGCTCAATTGCGGCAACAACAAATGCGCAACCTCGGAAGGTCGATTTCGACGCGGCCTCCAACAGCAAGTCGAATACATCGCTGATTTTTGATTCTAACGACGTAGTCTGGATTTCTATGCTCCGCAGCCGTTCGAGAGAGGCTTTATGACGCGATTCAAGGCAAGCCTCGACGAGATCGTCTTTGCTTGGAAAGGCTGAATAGAATGAGGCTTTTGCGACACCAGCCTGATCAATCAGCTTATTGATTCCTGTTTCGTGAATTCCTTCGCTAAAGAAAAGATCGTTAGCCGTCGCGAGAACGCGCTCTCTAACACCAAGGGTTCGACGCTTTGATCTGTCGAAATGCGATCTGCCGTGGATCGCGCGAGGTGAGAGTTCTGCTTTCTTACTATATCTGGTTCCCATCCGTTTATTATCGCTCCGTAATTAAGACGCCAAAGGCGAGACCTCCGCTCAAACGCCGGCGAGACTCGTCAATCGTCGTCGGACAATCGCGCGCTATGATCTATACCCGACAGATCAACGGTGGCGCATACATTGCAAGTCATTACTGCGTCCCGGCCAATAATAACTACCCCTCTTCTGTGCACCAGGCGTCCACCACCTTGTAGCCACTGAATCACGCGCAGAAACGCGGTTGACAGTAGCCGACGATTCGTTAGCATGAACAGACTTGTCTGTCTAACTTTGAAGACATTCGCACCTTGAGGAAACGAGGAGTGTGTAAGGAGGCCTCCGTTGCCCTCGGAGAGCAGCATCAAACACTAACGAACGGGAGATAGCGTATGCTTGATTGGGCTAATGTCAGGAGCAAGTTGTCGTCACGTGTCGGTGAACTACGCAAACTTTCGCCTGACACCGTGGATGCCTATCGAATGGCCGGTGGCGCGGGTGCCAAGACCGGACATCTTGATGAAAAAACGCGCGAGCTCATTTCGCTTGCTGTCGCGGTAACGACGCGCTGTGACGGCTGTATCGCCGTTCACTCTGCGAAGGCGGTGAAAGAAGGCGCAACGCGCGAGGAGATCGCCGAGGCGCTCGGTGTTGCTGTCGCAATGAACACCGGAGCCGCTGTCGTCTTTTCCGCAAGAGTTCTCGACGCATTGGATTCGGTCGAAGGCGCGCGCTAAGTCGCGCTCTCCATTGGTTTCGCGCCGTGCGCGAATGCAACTCTTCCGGCTCGGAGCTGATCCAAAGCAACTTCGAGTCGGTTCGGCGGGTGGGTCGGCCGCCGTTTTCATGCCGACCGTTTCAGTTCGGCACCGCCGGCTGTAGTTAAACGGAGCGCGCCACGTATTCGCGCCAACCTTTTGCGCGCAACCCGCACGCCGGGCAATCGCCGCAGCCATAGCCCCACTCGTGCCGCGCACCGCGCTCGCCAAGATAGCAGGTATGTGAGTGTTCGCGAATGAGATCGACCAATCCAGCCCCGCCGAGTTCATACGCGAGCGTCCAGGTCGCGCCCTTATCGAGCCGCATCAGCGGCGTATGCAGCTCGAACTGTCTGGTCATTCCAAGACTGAGAGCGACCTGTAGGGCTCTGATGGTTTCATCTCGACAATCGGGATAGCCGGAGTAATCGGTCTCGCACATGCCGCCGACGATATCTGTCACGCCGCGCCTGTAGGCCAATGCCGCGGCGAAAGTCAGAAACACCAGATTGCGCCCCGGCACGAACGTGTTGGGCAATCCGCCCTCGCCAATTTCGATCGCGACGTTCCGGGTCAACGCCGTGTCGGAAATCTCCGCCAGCGTCGGGATGGCAAGCGTATGACTCTCGCCGAGTTTATCCGCCCAATCCGGGCGCAGCGATTTCAGCCCCGCGAGCAGCTTGTCGCGACAGTCAAGTTCGATGGCATGGCGCTGGCCGTAGTCGAACCCCAGCGTTTCGACGCGCGCGAAACGTTGAAGCGCCCAGGCAAGGCACGTGGCGGAGTCCTGTCCACCGGAAAACAGAACCAGTGCGGTTCGAGAGGCTGGTTCGTCGATCATGGCGATGCCAATAGCATCCCTCGGTACCCCACGCCAATCGGCGGAGATTGCTTGGCCGGCTGCCTGCTTTTTGCTGGGATAAGGGTGCGGCTTCCGGCATAGAGAACGCGAAAGTTCTTCGAACCGGTGAACCGATGACCCCGTCCCGCGATATTTCACGTTTGATCGAAATCATGGAGCAATTGAGAACGCCCGGCACCGGCTGCCCGTGGGATCTTGAGCAGACGTTTGCGAGCATTGCGCCCTACACGGTCGAAGAATCCTACGAGGTGGCGGACGCGATCGTGCGCAACGATCTGATTGATCTCTGCGACGAGCTTGGCGACCTGCTGTTGCAAGTTGTCTTTCACGCGCGCATGGCCGAAGAGCAGGATGCCTTTTCATTCGGGGATGTGGTCGAAGCGATTACGCGCAAAATGATCCGACGGCACCCGCATGTATTTCCCGACGGCTCAGGATACATTGCGTCATCGGACGTGAAAGGAACCTGGGAACGCATCAAGGCGGAGGAAAAAGCCGAACGTGCTGCACGTAAGCCGATGAAGGAAGCGCCGGCCTCAAGCCTGCTCACGGGCATCAAGGCCGGACAGCCTGCGTTGGCGCGCGCAATAGCCCTGCAGCAAAAGGCCTCGACCGTTGGGTTCGACTGGAACGATCCCCGTGCCGTGCTCGACAAGATCCGCGAGGAAGCGGACGAGATCGAAGCGGCGCTGGATCATGGCGACAAGTCCGATATCGCGTCTGAGACCGGCGATCTCATGTTCGCGCTGGTCAACCTCGCACGTCATGTCGATGCCGACCCTGAAATGGCGCTGCGTGGAGCCAATGCGAAATTCGAGCGGAGGTTCGCTTACATCGAACAGGCGCTCGCTGCGAGAAATCGTTCTCTTGAGGAAGCGACGCTCAAGGAAATGGACGCGCTTTGGAACGAGGCGAAAGAGCGTGAGAAAGAGGGATCTTTCCGGATTCCTATATCGTCCTGAGACCTTCGCCGCTTGCGTTTTTGCCCGCACCGCCCCACGCCACAGCAGAAGGCATCGGTCGCGGGACTGCCCTTACACACCGGTCTGACTAATGAACTTGGTGATAAGATAGGATTCCATCGCCTCGGTTCCACCTTCCGAGCCGTAGCCGGAATCCTTGACGCCTCCGAAGGGATTTTCCGGCAGAGCCAGAGCGACATTGTTGATTCCGACCATGCCGCTCTCAATTGCAGCACCAATGGCAGTTGCTGTCCTGGTCGAACTGGTGAACGCATAGGACGCGAGGCCATATGGCAGCCGGTTCGCTTCCTCAGCGGCCTCGTCGAAACTCGAGAACGGCGAAATCAGCGCCAGCGGACCGAACGGCTCCTCGTTCATGGCGCGGGCGTCCTTCGGCACATCGGTGATCACGGTCGGCTCGAAAAAATAGCCCTTGTTGCCGACACGATGACCGCCTGCCGCAAGCTTGCCGCCCTTCCCGACCGCATCTTGAACAAGGCCTTCCACTGCGGAAACGCGGCGCGAATTGGCGAGCGGTCCCATGTTTGATTCAGGGTCAAGCCCGTTGCCAACCTTGATCGCCTTGGCGGCTTCCGTGAACCTGCCGACAAAATCCTTATAGACCTTGTCCTGCACGAGAAGGCGCGTCGGCGCGGTGCAGACCTGGCCGGCGTTGCGGAATTTGGCGCCCGAGATGATCTTGACCGCGCTTGTAATGTCGGCGTCGTCGAACACGATGGCCGGAGCATGACCGCCGAGTTCCATGGTCGCGCGCTTCATATGCAGTCCGGCGAGCGCTGCGAGCTGCTTGCCTACGGCCGTCGAGCCTGTGAAAGATATTTTCCTGATGATCGGATGCGGGATCAGATACTCGGAGATTTCGGCAGGCACGCCGAATACGAGATTGATCACGCCATCGGGCACCCCCGCATCGACGAACGCGCGGAGCAGCTCGGCGGGAGACGCCGGCGTTTCCTCGGGCGCCTTGACGATGATCGAGCAGCCGGCGGAAAGCGCGGCCGACAACTTGCGGCAGACCTGATAAATCGGAAAATTCCATGGCGTGAAAGCCGCCACCGGACCAACCGGCTCCTTGATCGCAATCTGATAGATACCCGGCCCGCGCGCCGGAATCACGCGGCCATACGTCCGTCGAGACTCTTCCGCGAACCATTCGATGACGTCGGCTGCGACCAGCGTCTCGGCTTTGGCTTCAGCAAGAATTTTGCCGTGCTCCATGGTCATCAGCGTCGCGATGTTGTCGATCCGCTCCCGCATCAAGGCGGCCGCTTTACGCATGATCTTGGCACGCTCGAACGGTGCGACCGCTCGCCAAAGCTTAAATCCCTTGTCTGCAGCGGCGAGCGCCTCGTCGAGGTCGGCACGGTCGGCATGAGCGACCGTTCCGATCTGCTCTTCGGTAGCGGGGTTGAAAACGGCGATAGTCTTGCCGGAGGCGCTGGAGCGCCACCTCCCGTCGATCAGCAGCGATGTGTTCTGATAGCTCAAGGAGATCTCCTGCGGCTTTCGTGAAATTGGTGGAGCATGGAATAGTCCGCAGCTTTGCTGGTCAAGACCGATCCTGCGCGATCCTGCTTTGCGAAAAGGAATCCGGTGACACAGCTCACAGAGTCGCGATTCAACTGCGTTGAATCAAACTCTGCTTTATTCTCTTTCAACTGAGCGGTTTCCACTTTTCGGGATCATACTCTAAAGCGGGCGTGGTACCGCGCCATATTGGTTGATGAGTATGTCTCGTTTTGTCTCATCGACCCTGACGGTCATATCGTAATGGCCGTCGCGCAGTTCCTTGGCGAGCACTTCGGAGTTTCGATGCAGCCAACTGATCGCCGCGCCATTCGAGGCATCGACCGAAAGGTCCAGCGTGGTTCGGGTTGCCGCAAGTTGATCCTCGATCGCCGCGAGCAGCGGCTCGACCCCCTCGCCAGTTTCGGCAGAGACGAGAAAACAGGGCACATCCGTCGAGCGCCGTGCAGCTATATTTTCCAGATCTTTGCGCTGATCCGCATCGAAGCGATCGATCTTGTTCCAGACCTCGAGAACGCGCGTCGTCCCTCCGGGGTCGATGCCAAGTTGATGCAGCACCGTTTCGACGTCGTGCTGCTGCGCCTCGGTATCCTCGTGCGAAATGTCACGAACATGAAGGAGAATGTCGGCCTCTATCACCTCCTCCAGCGTCGCGCGAAACGCAGCGACGAGCTGAGTTGGCAAATTGGAAATGAATCCAACGGTGTCCGATAGCATTGCCTTTGCACCGTGAGGTAACACAAGCGAGCGCAGCGTGGGATCGAGCGTCGCGAACAGCATGTCCGCTGCCTGAACATCGGCGCGCGTCAATCGATTGAACAGCGTCGATTTGCCGGCATTTGTATACCCGACGAGCGCGACCACACGATATGGCACGCGTTGCCGCCCGGCGCGATGCAGCCGTCGCGTCGCCTGTACCTTTTTGAGTTCGCTTTCCAGTCGCGTGATGCGATCGCCGATCAGGCGCCGGTCGGCCTCGATCTGAGTTTCGCCGGGTCCGCCCATGAAGCCGAAGCCACCACGCTGCCGTTCAAGATGGGTCCAGGAGCGCACCAGACGGCTACGCTGATAGTTGAGATGGGCGAGCTCAACCTGAAGCGCACCCTCTTTTGTCTTGGCGCGGCGCCCGAAGATTTCGAGAATCAAGCCCGTCCGATCCAAAACCTTTGTGCCCCAGGCTTTTTCCAGATTGCGCTGTTGAATGGGTGACAACGCACAATCCATCACCACGAGACTCGCTTCATCGGCGACGATCAAGCCCTTCAACTCTTCGACCTTGCCCTTGCCGAGATATGTGGCAGGCCTGATCTGGCTGACCGGAGCGACTATCGCTTGAACCACATGGAGGTCGATCGCCCTCGCGAGGCCGGCGGCTTCATCCAGCCGCGCGTCGGTATTGCGCAGGGTGCGTCCTGTCCGGGGCGTCTCGGCATCGCCGCTCCGCGCCCGTACATAGGGACCGATGACGATCGCTCGTCCGGTCGGCTTGTTCTGCATCGACCCCGATGGGTCGATGCTCCCCTCTAATTGTCGGGTTTCCAATCAGGAAACTTTCAAATGCATGCTCAAAGCGGAGCGTCCTCGCCACCCTCAAACAACTGAATCGGAGCACCCGGCATGATGGTCGAAATCGCGTGTTTATAGACCAGTTGCGAATGGCCATCGCGTCTAAGGAGCAGACAGAAATTATCGAACCAAGTAACAATTCCCTGTAGTTTGACTCCGTTCACCAGAAAGATCGTCAGGGGCGTTTTCGTCTTGCGAACGTGGTTGAGGAAAGTGTCCTGTAGGTTTTGTGCGCGCTCTATCGCCATTTTTGTTATCCGCAGTTTAGCTTTGTTTTTTGAGCCGGAAACAACCCTCCCGGAGCGTCCCATGGCCGCCGGCTCCCTCTGAGTTCCTCCTCATGGATCCGGCACCCTGGATTAGAGGGCAGAGCATGATGTTACGCAAGCCAGTTCGGGCCATAGGTTCGCCCGGATTTACAAAAACCATCAGGAAAATGCTGAAAAGCGGTGGAATTCTTCCCGAAGCTGCCTTGTGATACCGCCCGGCTGACCATTTCCCACCACCTGACCGTCGATCGCGACGACAGGCATGACGATCTGAGAGGCCGAAGTTACAAAGGCCTCCGCCGCCTCGCGCGCTTCCGCAGGTGTGAACGGGCGTTCTTCCAGCCTGATCTGAACAGCCCCCATGACTTCCACGAGCACGGCCCGCGTGATGCCTGCGAGAATGCCACGGTCCACTGACCGGGTGACAGCGCGGCCGTCCTTCGTCACGATCCAGGCGTTGCTCGACGCACCTTCGGTAACGAATCCATCGCTGTCGACATACCACGCCTCATAAGCCCCCTTCTCGCGCGCTTCCTGCTTCGCCAGCACATTAGGCAGCAGCGACACCGACTTGATATCCACCCGCGGCCAACGATTTTCCGCCAGCGTGATCACCTTGATGCCGGTAGCGGCGGTTTGCTGCTTTTTTTCGTAATCGAGCGCACGGGCTGTGACGACGACGCTCGGTTTCACAGAGCTTGGCGGAAATGCATGATCACGCCGAGCGACACCACGAGTCACCTGCAGATACACTATCCCGTACGTCACGCGATTCCGCCGCACCACCTCTCGCATAATGATCGCGAGCGCCGTGATCGGCATCGGTTCGTCGATCTGCAACTCGCGCAGCGACCGCTGCAAGCGGACCATGTGCCGGGGAAAATCAACCAGCCTCGCGCCGCGCACTTCGCAGACCTCATAAACGCCGTCAGCAAACTGATAGCCGCGATCCTCGACATTGACGCAAGCATCGCGCAGATCGCAATATCGGCCGTTGACATAAGCAGTTCGTGACATGCGGCGAGTTCGCTTCAGGGTTCTAGTTGACGCCGAGCGCCTTGAGTTTGCGATGCAACGCCGAGCGCTCCATGCCGACAAACTCCGCGGTCCGAGAGATATTATTGGAGAAACGGCTGATCTGAGCGATCAGATAGTCGCGCTCGAAAACCTCGCGAGCCTCGCGCAGCGGCAAGCCCATGATGTGCTCACCATTGACGCCTGACGGCATTGCCGGAACCATGGAGCCCACATCCTGCGGCAACATATCCGCGGTGATGATAACCTCGGGACCTCCGCCGGCCAGGATCATCACGCGCTCGACGTTGTTTCGGAGCTGCCGAACATTGCCGGGCCAGACATGAGATTGCAGCACCGCCATCGCGTCATCGCCGATCTTTCGCTTCGGTAGCCCGCTTGCGGCAGAGATATGATCCATGAAAAATTCAATCAGCTCGGGAATGTCCTCGCGGCGTTCGGACAGTGCCGGAACGCGGATCGGCACCACTGATAACCGATGGTAGAGATCTTCACGGAACCGGCCTGCGGCAATCTCCTCCTCCAGATTGCGCGCTGTCGACGAGATGATGCGCACATCCACCTTGATCTTGGTCGTGCCACCAAAGCGTTGAAATGTCTGATCGACCAGAACCCGCATGATCTTGTTCTGAGTCTCGCGCGGCATATCGCCGATCTCGTCGATGAACAGCGTCCCGCCATGCGCTTCTTCCAGCGCGCCGGCCTTGCGGGGCTGCTGGCCGTCGATCTGCTCGACGCCGAACAGTTCGGACTCCATGCGTTCCGGTGTAATCGCCGCAGCGTTAATGACGACAAACGGTCCTTCAGCACGGCTCGACTGATTGTGAAGCGTTCGCGCTGCCAGTTCCTTACCGGATCCGGACGGGCCGACGATCATGATGCGGCTGTTGGCTTTCGCCGCGCGCTCGATGGTTTGCCGAAGTTGATTCACGCATGGCGAACGTCCGACCAGCGAGCTTGCCGCTGGCGCAAGCTGCTTCAGTTCACGCACCTCGCGCTTTAGACGTGACGTTTCGAGGGCACGCGTCGCCACTAGAATCAGGCGATCGGATTTGAAAGGCTTTTCAATGAAGTCATAGGCGCCGCGTTTGATGGCCGCGACTGCCGTTTCGATGTTGCCATGACCGGAGATCATGACCACCGGCATATCGGGACTGTCCTGCTTGATCATTTCGAGCAGTTGCAGCCCGTCAAGCTTACTGCCTTGCAACCAGATATCGAGAAACACCATGTGCGGACGGCGGTTTGAAACCTCCGCAAGTGCTTCATCGCTGTTACGCGCAGTTCGGGTCGTGAAACCCTCGTCTTCCAGGATGCCTGCAACGAGGTCGCGAATGTCCGCCTCGTCGTCAACAATGAGAATGTCGTGTGCCATAAATTGGATCCGCCTCGTCAGTCGCCGGTAGCGACCTCAGTCTTTGTTTTTTCTTCGGTCACGTTATCGCCGTTAGTCGCTCCATCCTTGCTAATGGTTCCAACATTCGCCTGCCCTGCTACTGCAAACCGCAACCGCATCCAGGCTCCCCGCGCCTCCGGTTTTATCGCAGAAGCGTCGTTGAGTTCGAGCTTGCCGCCATGGTCTTGCAAGACGCGCCCTACAATCGCTAGACCAAGGCCGGTGCCCTTCTCGCGTGTCGTTACGTAAGGCTCCAGCAGCCGCGCGCGCGCAACTTTCGGTAAGCCAACACCATTGTCGATCACGTCAATGACGATGTCGTCTTCTTCCCGCGCCACGATAACATCGATCCGGCCTTTTCCGAGTATCTCCGGCGGCACGGCTTCGATGGCTTCGGCTGCGTTCTTGATGATATTGGTCAGCGCCTGCGAGATCAGCCGCCGATCAAACTGCGCGCGCATCGGTTCATGCTTGATGTCGGCTTCGATATCGATCTCGGGATATCCGACACGCATCAGGAAAACTGTCTGGCGGACCGTATCAGCGACATCCTCTCCTTCCATCACGGGCTTCGGCATTCGCGCGAAACGCGAAAACTCATCGACCATCCGCCTGATATCCTCGACCTGACGCACGATCGTATCGGTGCACTGCTCGAAGATTGTCTTATCCTGGGTAATCGCCTTGCCGAATTTGCGGCGAATGCGCTCGGCCGACAGTTGGATCGGCGTCAACGGGTTCTTGATTTCATGAGCGATTCGTCGCGCCACGTCGCCCCAGGCAGACGTGCGCTGCGCGGTCACCAGCTCCGTGATATCGTCCAAAGTGATGATGTAGCTGTCACGTGATTGACTGGTTTGCTCGGCACTGACGCGCACCGAGATGTTACGCTCGCTGCCGTCTCGATTGAGCGTGAGCTGGCCCTGCACCAGCCGTTGCGTTCCTTCCCTCGCCGTCTGCATGAGTTCGCTCAGCTCGGGTACTACCTCGGACAACGGATGCCCCAGAGTTTCCGATTCGGAATGGCCGATCAGCTTCTCCGCCGACCGGTTCAGGATGCGGATGGTATTGGCGCCGTCGACGCCAATGATGCCGGCGCTGGCCGACGACAATACCGCCTCGATGAAACGCCGCCGGCTGTCGATCAAGCCGCTCGCGCTAACGAGTTCGTCGCGCTGAGTTCGCAACTCGGCCGTCATTTTGTTGAAGGTTTCGCCGAGCTGCGCCAGGTCTCCTTCGGATTTCAGGACGGGCACCTGAACGTTCAGGTCGCCAGTGGACACGATGTTGGCTGCGTTCATCAGACGCCGGACGGGCGCGACGAACCGGTCGGCGAAGTTCAGGCCAAGCAATACCGACGCCATCAGAATGGTCAGCGCAATGACGGCAAACATCAGCGCGAGCGCTACCTGGATGCCGAGGCGCCGAGCCTCGATCGTGGCGTATACGGCAAGGCTTGATTCGGTCTGTTTCAATTGCGCGACGACGTAGGGGTCCAGCAGTCTTGCGACATAAAGAAAAGTGTCCTGGAAAGCGCTCAGGCGAATGACGGCGGCGACATAGTTTGCCTCTGGAATTAACGCGATCTGCGGATCGTCCTCGTTGACATTCTTGAGAAAGTCGGGGTTCGGTGTGTTGTAGGCCAGCTTGATGCCGGTTTGCGCCGATACAAGCATGTGGCCTTCTTTATCAATCAGCATCGCACCCCGAAGGTTGCGGGCATTGGCGCTCGAGGTCAGGAGCTGGAGAAATGTCTTGCGGTCCTGGTCGTATAACGGCCGCGCGTTAGAGATGTCATTGGCCATGCCGAGAATGTCGCCCCGAATCAGTTGGGCGTGTTCGTTCGCATAGGCGTGTGCGACGATCCGCGAGTTCTCAATGACCTCCTTGATCGGTCCTGAAAACAGACGGTCGAGTCCGCGATCGATCGTGATGCTGGCAACGACCGAGACCACGACCGCCGGCAGCACGGCAATGACCGAGAACAGACCGACCACCTGAACATGCAGCTTCGCGGCGGCGCGACCGCGGCGGCGTGCTTGCACGACACGCCAGACTTCGCGAGCGATAATGCCAACGAGCAGAAGGATGATGCCCGCGTCTATCAGCAGAAACGTGATAACGACTCGGTGGGTCGGCTCGATCGGCGTGAGACGAACCAAAACCACAAACGTCAGGAATGCCGATAGCAACGCTAAGCCGATCGCGACTGGCGCCAATAGTCGGCGCATGGTCCAGCCGCGCGACTCGGCGAGTGTCGGATCGTGTGATGGAACCGGCGTGTCTGCTGTGGTCATTCGCGAGAAGGTTGAGTGTTGGGGCTGGCGTCGGTCAAACCAGCGAACTGATGCAATCGTACAACAATGTTGCACAATTGGGACATTTCCGCGGCGCAAACATCGGGCGCGAACCGGCAAAACAACTGGAATCGTCAATCAAACGTGAGCAGTGGAAAACTGACCGGATAGCCCCCCGCTTCTACCCTGCGGACCGGTAGACTTGGATGTCCAGATCGCGAATTTTTTTGCGGAGCGTGTTGCGGTTCAAACCTAGAAGGTCGGCTGCCCGGATCTGGTTGCCATGGGTAGCCGTCAGCGCGGCGGTGAGAAGCGGAACCTCAATCTCCCTGAGAACACGGTGGTACAAGCCCGGCGGCGGGAGCCCATTCGGGAAGCTGGCGAAAAGGGACGACAGGTGCATTTCGACGGCGCCACTGAGACCGTTGATACTATGTCCGCCGGTTCCGGAGGCCACCGCAGGTGATGCAAGTTCGCAATCGATCACCGGGCCGGTGATGATATCTTGCGGGTAGAGCGCCGCAAGCCTGCGCGCCAGGTTTTCCAGCTCGCGGACGTTGCCGGGCCAGCGGTGCCGCTTCAAGCGCTCGAGCGCAAGCGTGTCTAGCTTCTTGGGCGGCAGCCCATCCCTTTCAGCGAGGACAAAGAAGTGCCGGATAAGATCCGGCAGATCCTCGATGCGTTCGCGGAGCGGCGGCAAGCGCAGCGGTACCACGTTAAGGCGGAAAAAAAGATCCTCGCGAAATAGCCCCTGCTGGATCAGGATACGGAGATCCTTGTTGGTTGCCGCAACGATGCGGACATCCGTCTTGATGGCGGTCCTTCCCCCGACAGTGCAATATTCACCCTGCTGAAGCACGCGGAGCAGACGTGTCTGCGCCTCCATCGGCATATCGCCGATTTCATCGAGGAAGAGGGTCCCTCCTTCTGCCTGCTCGAAACGGCCTGACGCGCGAGCGTTTGCACCTGTGAACGCGCCGCGTTCGTGGCCGAACAATTCCGACTCGATAAGGTCGCGGGGAATTGCCGCCATATTCACGGCTACGAAGGGACCGTTGCGACGCTTGCCGTAGTCGTGAAGCGCGCGCGCGACCAGTTCCTTGCCGGTGCCGGACTCGCCGGAGATCATCACGGTCAGGTCGGTCTGCATCAGCCGCGCCAGCACGCGGTAGATTTCCTGCATGGCGGGGGATCGACCGATCAACGGAAGGGAATCGCATTCGTTCTCGTCGCTGCCGGTGGCCGCGCGCTCCTTGGGCTCAGCGAGCGCGCGGCCCACGATTGCGATCAGCTCCTTGAGATCGAACGGTTTGGGGAGATATTCATATGCACCGCGCTCGGAAGCGCGGACCGCCGTCATGAAAGTATTCTGCGCGCTCATCACAATGACCGGCAAGTTCGGTCTGATTTTCTTGATGCGCGGCAGCAGGTCGAAAGCGTTCTCGTCTGGCATCACCACGTCAGTGATGACGATATCTCCTTCGCCCTGGCTGACCCATCGCCACAGCGTTGCGGCATTGCCCGTCAGGCGCACATCATATCCAGCACGCGACAAAGCCTGATTGAGCACCGTGCGGATGGCTCCATCGTCATCGGCGATAAGTATGTTGGCTGGAGGCATTTTGTCCTCATACTGGATGGCGTGCGGCGCGTGACGACATTCCGGATGCGGTAACGTCATTGCCAAGCTGGTCTACTGGACTGGAATCGAACATCGGTAGCAGGATCCGGAAAGTGGTCTTGCGCGGCTGCGACTCGCACTCGACAATGCCACCGTGGTCCCCAACGATCTTGGCGACCAGCGCGAGGCCGAGCCCGCTCCCGGTCTGCTTGGTGGTTACGAATGGATCGAACAGGTTTGGCAGCAAATCCTCCGCTACGCCGGGACCATTGTCCTTGACGCAAAATTCCAGCGGCAGCGAAACCCGCGCTTTCTTGCCCGGGAGGGAAAGGTGCAAGCCTGGGCGGAATGCGGTCGTGAACTGGATTTCCCCCTCTTCTCCGAGATCAGAAACGGCTTCCGCAGCATTTTTGACAAGGTTCAGAAAGATCTGAACCAGCTGATCCCGGTCGGCGAGGACCGGCGGAAGCGACGGATCGTAATCCTCGGTGAATCTCACCTTTCGCGCGAAGCCCGACTGCGCAAGCCGTTTGACATGATCGAGGACAGCGTGAATGTTGACTGGCCCCCACCTCATCGGCCGCTCGTCGCCGAATACCTCCATGCGATCAACCAGCGTGACAATGCGGTCCGCCTCGTCGCAGATCAGGCGAGTCAGCATTCGGTCGTCCAGCGTCGCCCCCTGTTCGAGAAGCTGCGCCGCGCCGCGAATGCCGGAGAGCGGGTTCTTGATCTCGTGCGCGAGCATGGCCGCAAGCGCAATCACCGAGCGCGCCGCGCTACGATGGGTCAGCTGCCGATCCATCTTGTCAGCGATGGTGCGCTTTTGGATCATCACCACCACATGAGCGGGCCGTTCCGTCAGGGGCGCGACATGCAGGTCGACCTGACGATCCCGGCCGATCCTCGGCGTGCCGAGATCGACCTTGAACTCGTTTACAGGCGCACCGCTCTCGCGAACCTGATCGATCAGGGTCAGGAGCGGGCTGCCGAAGGGGATAAGCTGCTTCAGCGGCTCGCGTTGCAGGAACTGCTTCGACATCTCGAAGAAGGACTCTGCCGCGATGTTGGCGTCGACGATCCGACCATCGGGCGCGACCAGCAGCACGGGGTTCGGCAGTGCGTTGAGAATAGCCTCGCCATCGCTGGGCGCGACGCGCGGGCGCTGTGCGATCGAACTCATGCCGCAGCCCTCCACGCGAAGTCCTCGAACGCATCCACCAGTGATCGCTGTACGCAGGCCGGATCATCAGCCTTCAGAATTTTCTCCCGCCACGTCTTCAAGATCGGTGTTGGTACAGCACGAAGCGCTGCCGCCGTATCGAGCGCCCAGCCGAGATGTTTTCGCGCATGACGAAGCCCTATGCGCAGGCCATAGTGCAGGAGCAGGTCGTCATAGAGCGTGCGGATATACGCCAACTGGTCCGCGAGCGGAGGATGCGGTTCTTCGATACCGGTTTCGAGCTGCCGCCCAATCTGACCAGGCATCCAGGGTCGGCCCTGCGCACCGCGCCCCACCATGACAGCATCGGCCCCCGACGCCTCCAACGCAGCGACGGCTGCATCGAACGACGTGATGTCGCCGTTGACGACGACGGGAATGCGGACCGCTTCTTTCACCGCTCGCACGGCCTGCCAATCGGCGTGCCCCTTGTAGAACTGGCAACGCGTACGGCCGTGAACCGTAATCATGTGCACGCCAGCGGATTCGGCGCGCTGCGCCAGCGAAGGCGCATTGAGCGAGCCATCGTCCCATCCGAGGCGCATTTTGAGTGTGACCGGTACTTTCACCGCACCGACCGTCGCCTCGATCAGATCGAGGGCATGATCGAGATCGCGCATCAGCGCCGAACCCGACTGACCGCCTGTCACGTGGCGAGCGGGACAACCCATGTTGATATCGATGATGTCGGCGCCGGCCGCCTCGGCGATCCGGGCGCCTTCCGCCATCCAGCCTATCTCACAGCCGGCAAGCTGAACGACGTGCGGTCCGTGACCGGTGGCTTCACAGCGGAGCACGGACATGGGCCGCCCCCGGACGAGATCGTCGCTGGCAGTCATCTCGGAAACAACGAGCCCTGCCCCCAGCGCTTCGGTAAGGCGCCGGAAGGGCCGGTCCGTGATTCCCGACATCGGCGCGAGAAGAACGCGGTTACAGATGGAAATACCTCCAACCGCGAATGGCTTGAGCCCTGATGACGGAGCAGGACCGGTCGGGCTCGTGCTCATGGTCCAACTACTCCGTCGTAGCCTTCTGACCGAAAATCAGCTTATTTATTAGGCAAAATAGATGCATGCCTATACAATAGCCAGTTTCCGGTATCTTGCAACTGCTGCAACGATTAATTCGCCACCTGCAGTTTTGCTACCTTCATGGTAAGGGCTTGCTCAAACAACCTGATTCCTTAACAGCGAGTCCAATGCTCACCTCAAAACGAACTGCCGCCATCATCGTTGCCGCTGGCCGGGGCCTGCGCGCTGGTGCTGGAGGCCCTAAACAATACCGGACAATTGGCGGACGAACCGTGATTTCGCGGGCGATGGAGGCGTTCTGCCAGCACCCCGACGTATTTGCCGTTCAGCCGGTGCTCAATCCCGATGACCTTTCCATGTTCAATCAGGCCGTCGCCGGATTCCGCTATCGCGAGCCGGCGAATGGCGGGGCCACCCGCCAAGCCTCCGTTCGCGCAGGCCTCGAGGCATTGGCAGCCGACGCACCGGACATCGTGCTGATCCATGATGCCGCCCGCCCGTTCGTAACACCGGCACTGATCACGCGCGCAATCGACGCCGCGGATAAAGCCGGCGCAGCGGTGCCCGCTATTCCCGTTACCGACACCATCAAACAGGTTGATGCATCCGGCGCGGTCAACGCGACCCCCGACCGTGCAAAGCTGCGGATCGCGCAGACGCCGCAGGCATTTCATTTCGATATGATTCTCGATGCGCATCGCCGGGCGGCGCGCGAGGGCCGCGACGATTTTACCGACGACGCCGCGCTCGCCGAGTGGGTAGGATTGACGGTTGCGACATTTGAGGGCGATGCTGCAAACATGAAACTAACGACTCCCGAAGATTTCGTGCGCGAGGAAGCGCGCCTCGCGGCATCGCTCGGCGACATCAGGACTGGCACCGGCTATGACGTGCACGCCTTCGGCGACGGCGATCACCTCATGCTGTGTGGTCTGAAGGTTCCGCACAATCGCGGTTTCCTGGCGCACTCCGATGGCGATGTCGGGTTGCACGCGCTCGTCGATGCCATTCTCGGAGCGCTCGCGGACGGCGACATTGGTTCGCATTTCCCTCCCAGCGATCCTCAGTGGAAGGGTGCGGCTTCCGATAAATTTCTGAAGTACGCTATCGACAAAGTTACCGCGCGCGGCGGCCGCATCGCCAATCTCGAAGTCACCATGATATGCCAACAGCCGAAGATCGGACCTCTGCGCGACCAGATGCGCGCTCGCATCTCGGACATCACTGGGGTCGCCATCTCGCGTATTGCTGTCAAGGCGACGACCAGCGAACGGCTCGGCTTCACCGGGCGTGAGGAAGGAATCGCGGCGACCGCCAGCGCCACTGTCCGCCTGCCGTGGAACGACAAGGGCTGGGGCACCTGACATGAGCGGCAGCGACACACGCGCCCTGTCGCGTTCGCTGCTCGACCTTTGCCGGATGCGCAAGCTTACCATCGCAACGGCCGAATCCTGCACCGGCGGACTGGTCGTCGGGGCACTGACCGAGATTCCCGGCTCCTCGGACGTCATCGATCGCGGTTTCGTCACCTATTCCAATGACGCCAAGCGCGCGATGCTTGGCGTTAAATCCATCACGCTCGACAGTTTTGGCGCTGTCAGCAAGGAAACCGCGACCGCAATGGCAGTTGGCGCGCTGGAACGCGCCGGCACCGATCTGGCCGTCGCCATCACCGGGATCGCCGGTCCCGGCGGCGCGACACCCGGCAAGCCCGTGGGCCTTGTTCATTTCGCGGCCGCAGCGCGTGACGGCCGCCTGATCCATCGCGAATTTCGCTTTGGTGCCATCGGCCGGAGTTCAGTACGGCAACGTTCGGTTGTCGAAGCCCTGCGGATGCTGATGGAATTAGCGCGCGGCCCGAAGCCGCCTGCGAAAGCCCGCCGCGAAAGCGTTAGCCGATCACGACCGCGAGCAGCGCGTACGCCGGCGCGTCGCACTTCCGAGCGGCGGCGCACCACAGGACCGGTGAAACCTTCTCCAAAGAAAACCTAAGACCGTATCGCGTCAACTCACCACCTTCGGCGAACCGTAGACAGCGTCTGCTCGTTTCTCGAATGCCGCTGCAAAGCGTTGGAATGCGGTGTCGAACATCGCGCCCATCAACATTGCCAGCATCCGGCTTTTGAACTCATACGTGATGAAAAACCCGACATCGCAGCCTTGATCCGGTTTCGGCTCAAAGGTCCAGCGATTTTCCATGTGGCTGAACGGCCCGCGCAGATATTCGACGAAAATTTTGAGGTTCGGCCTATCCAGCGTCACCCTGCTCGTAAAGGTCTCGCGCACGAGCTTGAACGACACGGTCATATCGGCGACCACGACCTCCTTACCGTCGGCCGCGGTGGTACGCTGACGCACCTTCAGCGACTGGCATAGCGGCACAAATTCCGGATAACGTTCGACGTCCGCCACCAGATCGAACATCTCGTTCGCGCTGTGACGAACGCGGCGTTTGCTTGAAAACAACGGCATCGTTGTAGCGCTTACCGCAATAACTTCGCGCGCGCGGCCCGCAGCTTTGCAAAATCCTCGCCCGCATGATGCGACGAGCGAGTCAGCGGACTCGCCGACACCATCAGAAAGCCCTTGGTGTAGGCGACGGTCTCATAATTCGAAAACTCCTCTGGCGTGACATAGCGCATCACGGCGTGATGCTTGCGGGTCGGCTGCAGATACTGTCCGATGGTGAGAAAGTCGACATCGGCCGACCGCAGATCGTCCATCACCTGCAAGACTTCATGACGCTCCTCGCCAAGCCCAACCATGATGCCTGACTTGGTGAAGATCGCCGGATCGATCTCCTTCACTCGCTGCAGCAGGCGGATCGAGTGAAAATAGCGCGCACCGGGCCGAACGGCGAGATAGCGCGACGGCACGGTTTCGAGATTGTGGTTGAAGACGTCGGGCTTCGCCGCCACGACCCTTTCCAGCGCCCCCTTCTTGCGGAGGAAATCCGGCGTCAGGATTTCGACGGTCGTGGTCGGGCAACGCTCGCGTATCGCGTGAATTGTCTCGGCAAAATGCCCTGCCCCGCCGTCGTCGAGATCGTCGCGATCAACAGATGTGACGACAACGTGGGCCAGACCAAGTTTGCGCGTCGCCTCGGCCACATATTCGGGCTCCGAAGCCTGCAACGCGACCGGCATACCCGTCTTGACGTTGCAGAAGGCGCAGGCGCGGGTGCAGGTGTCGCCCATGATCATGAAGGTGGCGTGCTTCTTGTCCCAGCACTCGCCGATGTTCGGGCAGCCGGCCTCTTCGCACACCGTGACGAGACCGTTCTCCTTGACGATTCGGCGCGTGTCCGAATAGCCGCGCGTGTTCGGCGCGCGCACACGGATCCAGTCCGGCTTCGGTGGCGACAGCGCGTCGGGCCGGTTGACCTTTTCCGGGTGCCGCGGCCGGACGGGGTCGGCGGAAACCGTATCGAGGATGACGACCATGGAATGATCCGGTTGTGCAGGAGACTTTAGGTAATCTGCGCGACGCAGGGCTGCAACCCGCTTCGCCAGATCAGTCAGATATGTAACATATCCCATTATGACCCGACCGCCCGCCTGCCTTGGAAAATGACCCCAAATCCCTCCCCATCCGACAGTCTGACGCCGCCTGCTCTTGGCAAGCCGATCAAACGCGGGTTTTTCAGTCGCAGCGTGCATGACGTGGCCCCGGACCTGATCGGCGCGACCCTGCTGGTCGAAGGCATCGGGGGCATCATCGTCGAGGTGGAAGCCTATCACCACACCGAGCCAGCCGCGCATTCCCATCGAGGACCGACGCCGCGGAACATGGTGATGTTCGGCCCGCCTGGATTTGCCTATGTCTATCGCTCTTACGGCATCCACTGGTGCGTGAACTTCGTCTGCGAAATGGATGGCTCTGCCGCCGCGGTTCTGATCCGCGCGCTACAACCTACCCACGGCATTCCGGCGATGCGAACCCGGCGCGGGCTGCATGACGAGCGCCTCTTATGTTCGGGGCCAGGCAAATTATGCCAGGCGCTCGGCATATCGATCGCGCATAACGCGCTGCCGCTCGATGCGCCGCCGATTGCGGTCTTTCAGCGCACGGACGAGGTTGACGTCGTCGCCGGCGTGCGCATCGGCATTACCAAAGCCGCCGACCTGCCATGGCGATACGGACTGAAAGAATCGAAATTCCTTAGCAAGCCGTTCAAGAACGCTGGGTTCTGAAATCAATCCCCAGTGGCAGCACGATCATCGGTACGACGGCAAGACCGATCGGCACGAACGCAAAGGCGGCATTGCCGGTGATATCCCAGACCATCCCGCCGACGATGGAGACCAGCATGGCGATCCCGTAACCGATGGTGAACATTCCGGCCGAGTTGTGAGGCACGTCATCGGGAGCGACCAGCAGAACCGGTAACGTCAACACAAGAGTCAGACCCACGGCGCAGGTGAAGCCCACCAGCGCCGTCGAGCCAACGATCACCCAGAGACTTGTACTCGTCGCGACGCCGAGAACAGAAAGCAGGCCGAGCACGCCGCAAAGAATGAGCGGCCATCTTTTCCGCTCCAGGCGACTCGCCATCAGCATAAGGAGGGCCGACCCCGGCAACTGCCCGAGGTTAAGCGCCGACAGCGCAGGCCCAATCAACTCAGTATGACCAGTTTGCAGCAGCAGGCCCGGCAGAAACGCGTTAGTGCAGAAATAGAGCTGGTTGTTTGCGCTGGCGACGAGGCCGACTTTCCAGAGCAGCGGATCTCGCCAGTCCGGCATCCAGCGGCTGTGCTGAGCGGATGTATGTTCGCCGTCCGGCCGCGCAACGAAGATGATTAGTGCGATCACTGCCGCCGCGATCGACCAGAGTTCGAGACTCCCGCGCCACCCACCACCCAGCAAGAGCACGGCGACCGCTGCGAGCACGACCGGAAAGATTTCGCCGCATAGCAAACCGTTGGTGTAGACGGCTGTGGCAAAGCCAATCCTGCGAGGGACCCATTGCCGCACCAGCGGTGGAAACGCCGGTTGCATCACAGCGACGCCCGCCGCCATCAATGCTGTCGCCGCGAACAGAGTCATTGCGCCGACGGCAAAACCGCGTAGCGCCGATCCGACCGCTGCAATCATGAGGCCGACTACCAGCGCCCTGACAGCGCCAACGCGCGCGATCAGCAGCGATCCGGGTACCGCGACAAGCGCGAACAAACTCACCGGAATGGCATTGAGAATCCCGACCTCTGTTCCTGACAGTGCAAGATCGGAAATGATAAGCGCCAGTACCGGCGGCACGGCAAGGATCGTGAGCCGCAACCCTACGCCCCCAAGCCATAGCAGACTCAAAGGGCGCAGTGATGACGACCGAGCAGCACTCACTCAGCGGCCTTCAAACGCTCCAAAGCCTCGACAAATTTTGCCTTGCGTGCGACTGCGGCTTCCCGCTTTTCTTTTTCGTACTCGACGATTTCTTCGGGCGCGTTCGCAACGAAATTCTGATCTGCAAGCTTGGATCCCACGCGATCGATGTCGGCGTCAGCCTTGGCGATTTCCTTCTCTAAACGCGCGCGCTGGGCGGCGACGTCGACGATGCCTTTTAACGGCAGCGCGGCAACTTCGCCGCGGATCAGCAATTGCACGGCGCCTGCCGGTGCCCGGTCTGCGAATGAGATGTCCGCAAGCCGGGACATCCGCTTGATGACATCACTCCAGCGCTGCGCCCGCACCCTGCTTTCGGCGGATGCGCCTGCGAGCACCAGCGGCGCCAGGGTTGCAGGTGGAATGTTCATCTCCGCACGGACCGAGCGAATGGCTGTGACGAGATCGACCACCCAACCGATCTCGGCTTCGGCACCATCGTCGCGGAAATAGGGCTCCAACAGATCGGTCACCGGCTCTGGTCCAGCGAAGGGATCGGCGGCCGCGATCAGCGTCCGCCGCTTGAGGGTGAGATCTGCCTTGTTTGGCCACTCCGTCAGGGTCAGCAATTGCTTCCGCGCCGAAGTTACCGTCCATAACTCCTCTGTGATGAACGGCATGAACGGATGTAAAAGCTTCAAAATTTCATCGCGGGCCCAAGCGACCATCGCGCGGGTCTCAGACTTGGCGGGGCCATCCTCGCCCAAAATTACAGGCTTTGCGAGTTCAAGATACCAATCGCAGTAGACGTTCCAGACAAAGCGGTAGATCGTGCCGGCGGCGTCATTGAAACGAGAGGATTCAATGGCCTCGGTGACCTCGCACGTCGCGCGCACAGTCTCATGGACAATCCATCGATTGAGCGTTTCAGTTGCGGCGGTCGGATCAAACTGCGCAGGAACGACACAATCGTTCATCTCCGCGAATCGGCACGCGTTCCAAAGCTTGGTCGCGAAATTGCGATAGCCTTCGACCCTCTGCGGAGACAACTTGATATCGCGGCCCTGCACCGCCATTGCGGCGAGCGTGAAGCGCAGCGCATCCGCGCCGTATTTATCGACCAGATGCAGAGGATCAATGACGTTGCCCTTCGACTTCGACATCTTGGCGCCCTTCTCGTCGCGAACGAGCGCGTGAATGTAAACGGTCGCAAACGGGGCCTCCTTCATGAAATAGATGCCCATCATCATCATTCGGGCAATCCAGAAGAAGATGATATCGAACCCGGTGACGAGCACGCTGGTCGGATAGTAACGTTTCAACTCCGGCGTCTCATCGGGCCAGCCGAGCGTCGAGAACGGCCACAACGCCGAAGAAAACCAGGTGTCGAGCACGTCTTCGTCTCGCGTAATGAAGCCATCACGCTTTGCCGGATCGCTCGCCATTTCGGCGCCTTGCTCGACGGTGATGACACCTTGCTCAACGTAAAAGCCGAGCGCATGGCCGATCGCTTCTTCCTCCGTCTCTGCGACAAACACCTTGCCGTCCGGACCATACCAGGCCGGAATCTGATGACCCCACCAGAGCTGCCTCGAAATACACCAGGGCTGGATGTTCTCCATCCACTCGAAGTAGGTCTTCTCCCAGTTCTTCGGCACGAATGTTGTTTCGCCCGAACGAACGGCGGACATCGCGGGCCGCGCCAGTTCCTTGGCGTCAACGTACCATTGGTCAGTCAGATACGGTTCGATGACGGCGCCGGAGCGGTCACCGTGTGGTACTGTGTGCACATGAGGCTCGATCTTGTCGAGAAAACCGAACTCTTCGAGACGCGCCACGATCGCCTTGCGCGCGGCGAAACGATCCAAGCCGTCGAATTCTTCAGCCAGAATCAACGCGCCAGCCGGAAGGCCGCGCAGAAAATCCTCGTTGTTGGATAGCGTCAGCCGGCCTTCGCGATCGAGCACACTGATTTGCGGCAGGCGGTGGCGCTTTCCGACCTCGAAGTCATTAAAATCGTGGGCCGGAGTAATTTTGACGGCGCCCGTGCCCTTCTCCGGATCGGCGTAGTCGTCGCCGATGACCGGAATGATCCTGCCGACCAAAGGCAGCACGACGTTGCAATCGATCAAGTGTTCGAGCTTCTCATTGTCCGGATGCACGGCGACGGCAGTATCGCCCAACATCGTCTCCGGCCGTGTGGTGGCGACGACGACATAGGTTGAAGGATCACTCGGATCAAAGTTCTTACCCTCGACCGGATAGCGCAGATGCCACAGGCTACCCTTCACCTCGACCTGGTTCACCTCGAGATCGGAGATCGCGGTGAGAAGTTTCGGATCCCAATTAACCAGCCGCTTATCCTTGTAGATCAAGCCGGCGCGATGCAGTTCGACAAAAACCTTGGCAACCGCGCGTGACAGCCCTTCATCCATGGTGAAACGCTCACGCGACCAATCGCAGGACGCACCGAGCCGTTTCAGCTGGTTGACGATAACGCCGCCACTCTCGGCCTTCCACTGCCAAACCCGCTCGAGAAACCTGGCGCGGCCCATGTCGCGGCGGCCGGGCTCCTTCCGTTCCGCCAACTGCCGCTCCACCACCATCTGAGTCGCGATGCCGGCGTGATCGGTGCCTGGCTGCCATAAAACGTCGCGGCCACGCATCCGCTCGAAGCGACACAGCACGTCCTGTAAGGTGTTGTTCAGCGCGTGCCCCATGTGCAACGAGCCGGTGACGTTCGGCGGCGGAATGACGATCGTGAACGGCTCAGCCTCGCGGCGTTCAGGCTGGCCGGCTTTGAATGCACCGGCCTCTTCCCAAACGCGGGACATTCGATTTTCAATATCAGAGGGCTGGTAGGTTTTTTCGATCATGGCAATGCAATCACCGTCGGGGCGTTTCAGGTCAATTCACGGAATATATCCTCTGACCGCTAAAAGCCTTCCAGGGCGTATCAAGTCAACAAGATCGCCGAATAAACCGGCCTCAGCGCGTATTCCGCAAAAGTGGGTACCGGTTTTGCGATCGGAATACGCGCGAGTTATTGATTGGGAGCATTTTCTTACGGCTAACCGGATTCCACTTAGCCGGAAAATGCTCTGGAGCGCGGATGCGAGCTCAAGGACGTCAGGGGGGCGGGACTTTCCCCGCTCCAATGGCCGCGGCTTTCCCGGCTACGGGAATGGATTACGGACGACCGCGCGAGACCCGCTCGATTTCAGCCTTGACGATGCGTTCCACCAGCCCCGGCAGATTGTCATCGAGCCAGGACTTCAGCATCGGGCGCAGCATCTCCTTGACGAGGTCCTCAAGGGTGCGGGCGTTATTAGTCAGCACCGTACTGGCAAGCGAGCTGAAGGCCGTTTCGACTGCGGAAACCGTCGAATGCGACAGAATTTCCGCTGCTGCGGCATTTAGACTGGACGGTCGAGCCACGGTGGCGGGATCCGGCGGCATAGCCGGAACCTGCGCAATTTCGGCGAATTCCAAATCGTCCTGAGGCTCGATCTTCTGAAAAACGGCTTGCGTTGCATTTGGCACGGCCATCTCATCCGTCAGTTCAAACACCTCCTCAGCCTGGACGGGCCGGACTTCCTCTTCGGCGCTTGCGGCATCGAAGCTCGCAAGCATCGCGTCAATATCGTCCTGGCTATTGGCGCCGTCAGCGTTCGCGGCTGTCGCCGGCTTAGGGATCGAACTGACAGATCCAGGTTTTGCTACAGTTGCGTCAGCAACGACGGTCCTTCCAGCCGCCGCGGGCTTCTCATCGTCCGCTATAATGCGGCGAATCGACGCCAGAATCTCCTCCATAGAGGGCTCTTGGACCTTTGCAGGCTGCGTCATGTCCAACTCCACATCTGTCACGATCCTGGCCAGCGCGTTGGCCTCAAGCGAAAAAGGATTTTTCCGGCTCCAGATGCGGCCGCCGATTTCGATCGCAACCGGATTTGTTGCCCGAGAAAGCATTGTGAACCGGTGACAACATCAATTCTCAGCCCGGACTTCCGCGGCAAGACCGATAGATAAACGCCGACTATCGCTCGAATCGCTTCATGCCCTTGCGTAAAGGTATGGCATGGTAACAATTGATTGCAAGCAACTGACTGTGAACGCGGCCGCCGTCGGCGCGATCACTGTCCATCCGGCGTACGCATACCACCCCAACTGTCGCGAACCTGATGGTAGTGGACACTCGGATCGTACACCGTGGTGTTTAGCTTAAGCACCTGGGGCGACAGCCGACCAACGGCATTCAAAACCGCGTAAGAGGCGACCACGCGATCGTGTTGAGCAGTCACCAGCGCCACCCGCGCGGTGACGAGCGTCTGTTGCGCAACTAATACATCGAACGTAGTGCGTTGCCCGGCCTTGGCCTCTTCGCGGATGCCGTTGACCGCGATCTCGGATGCCTCAACCTGTGCCTGCGCCGACTGCACCTGTAATTTGGTCGCGACGAGTTGGCCCCACGCCTGCACCACGCTGGCGCGTGCCTGAGTGCGGACCAACTCGAGGGTGAGACGCTGTTGCGCCAGCGTTTCCTTGGACTGTCGGATCAGCGAATATTCAGCGCCACCCTGATAGATCGGCACCGTTACCTGCGCGATCGCAGACGCGATAAGTTGGCTCGGTACCGTGAGCTGTTGATTGTAGCTCTGTTGCACATTGGCCTGGAGGCTAACGTTCGGAAACAGCGCACCCTCCGCAACTTTGACCTGCAAGTGACTGACGTCGATTCCATACATCGCCGCGGTCACATTGGGATTTTGGATAAGCCCAAGATCCACGGCGGCCGAGAGCGTCGCCGGCAAGAAGCGATCGACCGGCGACCCCGGTGCTAATTGCCCCGGTTCGTTACCAACGATGCGCCGATAATTCGCGCGGGTGGTCGTGAGGTTGGATTCAGCGGCCATAAGCTGGGTGCGACCGGCGGCGAGCTGCGCTTCCGATTGCGCCACGTCGGTGCGGGTCACCTCGCCGACATTGAAACGATCACGCGTCTGCTTCAGCGTCTCCTCAAGCACGCGGACATTGCTGCGCTGAACTTCCACAATGGCAGAGTCTCGCAAATAATCCATATAGATCGTTGCTGCCGCGAGTAGTACGGTTTGCTCGAGAACCCTTAATCCCTCGCGCGATGCCGAAACTTGTCCTTCTGCCGCACGGGTCTTGTTGGCGGTCTGAAAACCGTCGAAGAGCGTCTGTGAAACCGTGGCGCCGTAAGCCACTGGTGTCCGATCACCCTTAAGCTGGGCCTGTATGTTTCCCACCAGTCCCTGACTTGGCAGACCCTGGGTGACGCTAAAATCGTTATGCTGAAAGCCGCCGCTGGTGGTTATGGCGACTTTGGGTCGATAGCCCGACAAGGCTTGCGGTACGCTCTCATCGGTAGCGCGAACCGAGGCGCGCTGGGCATTGAGCTGAGGGTTGCTCTGGTAGGACCGCACCAGTGCAGACTCGATGGTATCGGCGAAGACCCGTGTCGCCGCTCCTGGCAAAGCAGTCGCAAGAGCCAACACGGCGGCGCCGGCCACCAGTCTCATACCACCCATCCGCGGAATTCCATTCTTTTCTTCATTCCCCAGACGCAAACGAGGCGGAGCCTCTACGCCGGATCATCCCTCGAATCACTCGTCTCGACGCAACATATTTCTTTCCCCAAACGAGCATAGTCGTCGTCTGGGTGCCATGGAACCCCTTGCGATCAGTCTCAGCAGAAGTTCCGTGTCTGGGGCGTTAGAGCCACACTTGACGCTTCGACCATAATTGGAAGGCCACCCACAACCCTACAAGCTCATTCCAATTCTCTTACCTTTTCATAAAATTAATAAATGAACAGAATCCGAAAGAATACACAAAAGCGGACAATACTATGACAATCGCCTTTGCCTAGGCAGGACGGCTTCGAAAGCCGCCTGCCCTCGGCGAGGCAATGTGCCGTCGTGGGCTGATTTTTACGTCACCAGCCTCGAAATCCTTGACTTTCGATGTTTCGAGGCTAGTTTGCCGGCCAAATGCAGGCCTGATGCAGGCCGGCTTTTCCGTTTCCCGACATCAAGGGTTTGCACATGGCCAAGGCGGTCACCATCAAGGTCAAGCTGGTTTCCAGCGCTGACACAGGCTTCTATTACGTAGCTAAAAAGAATTCGCGCACCATGACCGACAAGCTGGTCAAGAAAAAATACGATCCGGTCGCGCGCAAACACGTCGAATTCCGCGAAGCCAAGATCAAGTGACGATCACGTTAGATCGCTTCATCGGCGGTGAATTGAGCGGAGCTTTCGGGCTCCGTTTTGCGTTGGCTTGATGCCGCCTTCGGCGTCACGGCTGGCGTTGCGGCCACCGGGGCTCAGCCGAGTGCCATGCACTCGCCCATACGCTCGTCAATTCAAGATGGAAGCGCGTGCGTCATGTCTCGCCACCGTCTCGCTGGCACGACCGACGGCCAAGACGCATTTAATAGTGCCGGAGAAGAAAGCTGCGACCGATCGTTGGTTCGACGATGCACCACACGCGGGATCAAAATCGCATTGATATAATGACTACGCCGCCTCCGCCACGACGCGGTTTCGGCCGTCATGCTTGGCGCGGTAAAGCGCGACATCGGCGCGCTTGAGAACGTCAGAGACAGGCTCCCCCTTCCGCTCCAGGGTTGATAGTCCGATCGAGATGGTCACCTTGATCCGCTTCATCCCCTTGTGGACGGAAAACGGTTCGCCAGCAATCGCGCGGCGCAGACGTTCGGCCACCATGCTCGCGACATGCAGATCGGCCTCCGGCATCACGACCACGAACTCCTCTCCGCCGTAACGGCAGGCGAGATCGATGCCTCGAATGGTTTTGCGGATTCGCAGCGCGAACTCTCGCAGAACATCGTCACCGGCATCATGACCGTAGCTATCATTGATCGACTTGAAGTAATCTATATCGAGCATCATGAGCGCTGATGACTTGCCCCGCAGCGAGGCCTGCTCGGCCAGCGTCGCCAGATGGCTTTCCATGTAACGTCGGTTGTGCAGCCCGGTCAGTCCGTCCGTGACAGCCATTTCGATCGAACTCTGCATTTTGTCACGCAGGTGAACGGTGTAGCGGCGGCGGCGAACTTGCGTGCGCGCGCGGGCAAGTAACTCGTTCTTGTCGATCGGCCGCATCAAATAATCATTGATGCCAATCTCAAGACCACGCAGCAATCGTCCATTGCCGTCGGCATCAGCAACAGCCAGAATCGGAACGTGCCGCGTCCGCTCCAGCGAGCGCGCTTGACTGCACAACCGCAAACCGTCGAAATTTTCCAGCCCGAGCGAGACGATAAGGAGATCGTAATTGCTTTCGGCGGCACGAAACAGCGCTTCGGAGGGTTCGGTTTCAATATCAACGGTGTGTTCGGCGCTCAGCATCGATGCCAACCGCTCGTACGATGAGGGGCGATCGTCGACCAACAGGATACGCCCGCCCTTCCCGTTATCACCAACCGCCTCGCGCTCCGGCGCCTGCACGCCGATTTCGAGCGAGGTCACGGCCCTCATGCGGAGTTCGTCGGTCATCATCTTCAGACGCGTCAACGAACGGACTCTTGCGGTCAAAACCACATCCGATACCGGCTTTGTCAGGAAGTCATCGGCGCCGGCTTCGAGACCGCGCACGCGGTCGGACGGACTGTCCAACGCCGTCACCATCACCACCGGAATAAAATGGGTTGCCGGGTTTGCTTTCAGCCGGCGGCAGACCTCAAAACCGTCCATGTCAGGCATCATCACGTCGAGGAGAATGATGTCGTACTCGGCACGGGCGCAGGTCTCCAGTGCTTGCGCGCCATTAGAAGCGGTTATGACATCGAAATATTCCGCCGATAATCGTGCTTCAAGGAGCCGGACGTTGGCGGGGATGTCGTCGACGACCAGAACACGCGCAGACACTCTTGTCTCCTCAACCCACGAACCGGCGGACGGTCTCGATGAACTTGCCAACCGAAATCGGCTTTGACAGGTAAGCCTCGCAGCCGCCCTCGCGGATACGTTCCTCGTCGCCTTTCATTGCAAATGCGGTCACAGCAACAACGGGGATCGCGCGCAGTTCAGGATCGTCTTTGATCCAGCGCGTGACATCGAGACCGGACACCTGCGGCAACTGAATATCCATGAGGACCAGATCGGGACGAAGTTTGCGAACCAGATCGAGCGCCTCGAAACCGTTGCTGGTCCCGGACGTGTGGTAACCATGAGCCTCCAACAGATCGCGAAAGAGCTTCATGTTAAGCTCGTTGTCTTCCACAATCAGGACCGTCTTGGCCACCCTGGCCCTCCAGTCGACTCGGTGCTCATCCACGCTGGTGAGCGAAAACATGCCGGCACAGCAATACTTATCCGCTAACTGGAGTTAGATTTGCACTAGAATTCGCTCTAAGCTGTTAAGACGTAAGACGATCTTTATGCGAGCGGATTAGCACTTGTTTGAAGGTTTCGGGACTCGGTCATGCTGGTTCCAAAGTAGAATTGATAGGTTACGGAAAGGCAAACGGTCGTGACGACAAAGCGTGTGCAAAACCCGCGCGAAGCAGCTGAATTGGTAGCAATTCAGGCCCTTTCGTTTGTCGCGGCCGACGCCGAAATTTTAGGCCGATTTCTAGCCGAGACCGGAATTGGTCCTCAAACTCTGCGCAGCTCTGCCTCCGATCCGCACTTCCTCACCGGCGTGCTCGATTTCATGCTGCGCGATGACGCAACCGTGGAGGCATTTTCGGAGTTTTCCGGACATCATCCCACCACTATCGCAGCCGCCCGGCTGGCGCTCAGCGAATCCTTTCAGAAACGCGACGTCCCGTGACCGCAGGTCCGTCCGATGGTCCCTTATGCTTTTGCCGCGATTGTCTTGATGACCTCAGCTTTACGGCGCCCCGTTGCAGCGCGTGTGGCTCACCCCGGCTGGTGCGACATCGGACGCTACCGGCACTGGCCCTCGCCCACATCGATTGCGACGCGTTCTACGCAACGGTCGAAAAGCGGGACAACCCGGCCTTAGCAGACAAACCCGTAATCGTAGGCGGTGGTCGGCGCGGCGTGGTTCTGGCCGCCTGCTATACTGCTCGGACGTATGGCGTGCATTCTGCAATGCCGATGTTCAAGGCCCTTGCGCTTTGCCCCTTTGCGACCGTGGTTCCGCCCGACATGGCGAAGTATGTGCGGGTCGGTCGTGAGGTGCGCACCACCATGCAGGCGCTGACGCCGCTGGTAGAGCCGCTGTCGATCGACGAAGCCTTTCTCGACCTGAGCGGCACCCGGCGTGTTCACGGCATGATTCCAGCCAAGGTGCTGGCGAAATTTGCAACTGACGTCGAGCGCGAACTCGGCATCACGGTATCGGTCGGACTGTCGTGCAATAAGTTCCTCGCTAAGATCGCCTCTGACCTCGATAAGCCCCGCGGATTCACGGCGCTCGATCAGGACGAAGCGTGCATTATGCTCGCGGACAAACCTGTAAGTTTCATGTTCGGCGTCGGTCCGGCCACCCAGGAGCGTCTGTCGGAACGCGGCTTTCGGACAATCGGCGATCTGCAGCGTGCCAACGAAATGGAAATGATGAAGCAGTTTCCGGCCGAGGGTCGCCAATTGTGGCGGCTGGCACGGGGCATCGACGACCGGCGGGTGATCGCAGATCGCGGCGCCAAGACCATCTCGAGCGAAACAACGTTCGAGTCCAACATCCGCGATTTCGCCACGCTCGAACGGTTCCTCTGGCGGCTGTCGGAGAAGGTCTCCTCGCGACTGAAGGCAAGTGAGCTAGCGGGATCGACCATCACGCTGAAACTCAAGACCGCCGATTTCCGGCAACGGACCCGTTCGCAATCAATCCCCGTTTCGACGCACCTTGCGGTAAAGATTTTCGCAACGTGCCGAGAAATGCTGACGAAGGAAATCGATGGCACAGCTTTCCGCCTGATGGGAATAGGCGTCAGCGCGCTCCGGGCGGAATCGCAAGCTAACGTGGCCGATATGCTGGATCTTCGCTCAGCTCATGCTGAGCGGGCAATGGATGACCTTCGCAAGAAGTTCGGGAGCGCGGTCGTAATCCGCGGCCTGGCCTATGAAGGACCCGAAAAACCACGTCAGCAATAAGACAACGTCAGTAAAATGACTGGCTCATATTCCCAAAATACCCGGAAGCCATCGTTCGGGAGCATCCGTGAATATCTTTTGCCTGACATCACTTGCAGGGCCTGGCACTCCTGACATCGCTGACGTCGAATTTATCCATCGTCCCGGAAATCACGAAATCATTGTAGTCGAGCACCAACGCCCGCGACACGCCATCCTCGAACAGCTCGAAAGACATGGAGTAATTCGGGATCTGTTCACCGCCGGTACGTGCAGCGTCGCGTTCGTAGTAGCTGACAGTGACGGGCCATCGCGTCAGGGTCTTCATCTGACTATGGGTGGTCGATGGATCGGGCGACGATCTCGTCGCTTCCCCCCGTATGGGTTTTCCGATAACCGAAAAAGTGTTGTAGACTTTTTCACCGTTGTCGGCTCCGTCATACACGGTTAGCTCGAGCATCGACTTTCCTTCTTTTGCAGCCGCGATGATCCGCTGGATCTGTTCGGTCGGAAACACCGCCTTGCCGTCGACGGTGAACGTTTTGGTCGACGGCCGTTTCAGTTTCACGGTAATCTTGTCACCGGTGCGCTCAGCGACTCCGTCAACCTCGCTCTGATCGTCATCGTTCATGCGAGTCATGATCTTGAAACGGTAAGTCCTTCCCTCCGCGTCCTCCCAGCTCGTGGACTGCATATCGCTCAGCGTGGTTTTACCTTCGCCGTTGTCCATTTCTGAAACTTGCCTGAAATCAGACGTATAGCCCTCGCAAGTGCTTCCGGAAAACTTGTAAAGGATTCGTCCGCGGGCGCTGTCCAGAGACGTGCTGCCACGAGACTTCGCCAGGCTCAAATTATACAGAGCCTGGTGGGATAGAAACGGAACGCCGGCAGCGGCGTGCGCGGCATCACCAGATGTCGGCAGGAAGGCAGCGGCTACGGTCGCCGCCAGAAACCCTGACCAAAGCCACAAGGCGGAGCGATGGAAATGATGGCGCATATCGTCTCTCGATGGACCGAATCCGACCATAGTCACCGCTCCATTGCGCTGCAACTGGGGAGGTACGGCCGCACACTGCGATTTTGCGGCCTATCCCGAAAGTTTGATCGCCCGTCAGATACTTGCCCGAACTCGGCATTGGCTTGCATGTCGTACGACGATAGGCGAGATAGGCTCCTCAACGGATTTCGAGTGGAACATCCATTACTGGGGGGGGCTGACATGGCGGGAGTGATTGAGCAGAAGTTGGCCGCGCAGGGCATCACCCTGCATGAACCAGCATCGCCCGTGGCGAATTACGTCGGCTTTGTCCGTACCGGTAACCTGCTGTTCGTATCCGGACAGCTCTGCCTCGATTCCGACGGCAACTTGATCGCGAAGGGCAAGCTGGGCGCAGGCGTTACCGTTGAAGAAGGCAACGCCGCTGCGCGCGGCTGCGCCCTCAATCTGCTGGCGCAGGTCAAAGCCGCGCTCGGCGATCTCGATAAGGTTGTCCGCGTCGTCAGACTGGGCGGCTTCGTCAACTCCGCTCCCGATTTTCTCGATGGACCCAAGGTGTTGAATGGCGCATCGGATCTGATGGTTGCAGCGTTTGGCGACAAGGGCCGCCATTCACGCAGCACCGTCGGCGTCGCCTCCCTTCCCGCAGATGCGGCGGTCGAAATCGAAGGCCTGTTCGAAGTCGCCTGACTCTGATGCGCGCACCCGACTGGCTGACAGCACGCCCGATCGCCCACCGTGGCCTGCATGACCACGCTCGCGGCATCGTGGAGAACATGCCTGAGGCGATCCGGGCGGCCATCGCCGGAAACTTCAGCATCGAGGTGGATATCCAGCTTACCGCCGACGGCGAGGCCATGGTCCACCATGACGATGAACTTGGCCGACTGACCGAGGGATCGGGAGCCTTGCAGACCCAGACCGTGGCCGAACTCAAGCGGGTCGTTTTCAAGAACACGTCAGAAAGAATGATGTCGCTCGCGGAACTCTGCGCGATGGTCGGCGGCCATGTGCCGCTGGTGATCGAGGTCAAAAGTCATTTCGATAGCAGCACGCGGCTGGTGCGCCGCATGGCGGAGGTGCTGTCCGGCTATGACGGGCCGGCAGCCGGTATGTCTTTCGACCCGGATCAGGTCATGGCGATGCGCGAATTGATGCCGTCGCGCCCGCGCGGTATCGTCGCCGAACGCCATTACACGAAGACCGACTGGCCGAAGACTACCTCGCTCCAGCGCGCCGCGATGACCCATCTGCGTCATGCTTTTCGTACCCAACCGCATTTTGTAGCTTACAACGTGAACGAACTTCCAGCTCTGGCACCTTGGATTGCAAGAAACATTTTCAGATGTCCCTTGCTGACGTGGACGGTGCGCACTGCGGAACAGCGCGCTCGTGCCGCAAGACACGCCGATCAGATGATCTTCGAGGGTTTCCACCCGAACACATGATCCGGCGACCCTTGATCTTGTCTACATCGCGTCCAACCTCTGATGTCGTGTGATGGAATCAAAGGTGTCTCCATAGGTTTGATTTGACAAATTTTTTCGCGATAATCCGGTGTCTACTTCTTCGCTCGGAAACACTATAGGACCAGTTCAACCCCTGATGTCGTCATCCGAAATATCGCTCGCAGCCGTTGGATCCGTCAGCGAAATTCCGGCTGGCGACTGGGATGCTTGCGCCAATCCAGCGGTCGCTCCCAGCGGAGCGCCCGGCGGTGCGATCTCAGCGCCACCTCAAAATTCATTTTCAAGTTCAAAAGAAACATACAATCCATTTGTTTCGCATGCCTTTTTCTTGGCTCTTGAAGAATCCAACTCGGCTTGTTCCCGAACCGGTTGGGGACCGCGCCATTTGATCGCGCGCCAAAATGGAGCAATCGTAGGTCTCGTTCCCTGCTATCTGAAGTCACACTCGCAGGGTGAATATGTCTTCGATCACGGCTGGGCAAATGCCTACGAAAGCGCCGGGGGACGCTATTATCCCAAGCTTCTGGCTTCGGTTCCGTTTACGCCGGCTACCGGTCCGCGGCTTCTAATCTGCCCCGGCAGCGACCAAGCGGCCGTCTGCGCCGCGCTGGCCGGTGGCCTCGTCGGCTTGTGTGACGCGACCCGCACGTCGTCGGTCCACGTCACTTTTGCCCGCAAGGAAGAATGGACGTTCCTCGCAGAGAACGGATTCCTCCAGCGTACCGACCAGCAGTTTCATTGGCAGAATAACGGCTATTCCAGTTTCGAGGATTTCCTCGCCAGCCTCAACTCGCGACACCGCAAGGCGATCCGCCGTGAACGTCGCGATGCGCTGGCCAACGGCATCACCATCCACGTCCTCACCGGCAGCGATCTCACAGAGGAAATCTGGGACGCTTTCTTTCAATTCTATATGGAAACGGGATCGCGCAAGTGGGGCCGGCCCTATCTGACTCGGCCGTTCTACTCCCTGATCGGGGAAAACATGGGCCGGGATATCGCTCTGATCATGGCCCGGCGTAACGGCCGCTGGATCGCGGGCGCCATCAACTTCATCGGCTCGGACACGCTGTTTGGACGACACTGGGGCGCCATCGAGCATCATCCTTTTCTGCATTTCGAGGTCTGTTATTATCAGGCGATCGATTTTGCCATCCATCGTCGCTTGAAAACCGTGGAGGCTGGCGCTCAAGGCGAGCATAAGATCGCGCGCGGTTATCTTCCGCAGACCACCTACTCGGCGCACTATATTGCCGATCCGGGGCTGCGCCGCGCGGTGGGTGACTACCTCAATCGCGAACGTCAGTATGTCGCCGCAGCGGCCAGCGAACTTACGGAGGCCGGCCCATTTCGCAAGACCGGCGACGATGGCGTCTCATGACCTCCTGAGCACAGGCATCGGGAAGTCATGACAGGCTCTGATCCCGGCGCACGGGAGAACTGAACCGTCAGCCGGTTTCGAAATCGCCATCCTGCGGCGGAGCAATCGGCGTGAATTGGCAGCGGTTTGGTTTGATATCGATCAGCGGTGTTTCGTCGAGGCAATCCAGTCCGCGCACCAGCACGGTCGATCCCTCGATGCCGACCAGCTTGACCAGCGACGTTCCCAGCGGATTGGGACGCACCGGGGATCGTAACGAAAACGTACCGTGGGTCGCGCCACTGCTTTTTGGGGTCTGTAGAACGATGTCGCGACGCGACAGGTGCAACCAGTAGATGACTTCGATGCTCGTGTATCGATCGAGCCCCTGCAATGCAGGCTTCCAGGGATCAAAAATCTCGAGACGGCAAACCGGGCCGTCTTCACGCCCTTGACGCGGGGTCTTCAGACGGGATGTCCACGGCGTACGAATACGGCCAATGAACACCAGGCCGGCATCCGTCAGCGGCGGTAGCTCGACGACGACCTCTCCTGCCCTGACTTCGCTTTCTCGCACCATCGCCGTTAGCTCCTCGCATCCCTGATATCACGATCCCGACCGTTACTCATCGCCAAGTATAACCAATCTCGCCCTGATGACACAGGGGGCGCATGCCGAACGGCGTCGCGCACCGCCGTGGATACCGGGTTTAACCTTTCACGTGCGGGTTTCGCAGCACAAGGCAGGCACCGCCAGCACGCCGAATCTGTTTGCATAGACCATCGGCTTCCGGGCGTGTATCGGCCCCGATCCGCACCTGATAGAATGTCCGGGTACCGCGGCTGCGCCATATCGAACCCAAAAGACTCGGATCGCGGTCGCCGATCACGGCGCCAAGCCGCCGGATGGCTCGTGCGTACATGGCCATGGCGCGGACGCGGCTGAAGCCGGCTGCGAGTTGTACGCCCCATAACTTGTCGGCACCGAGCTTCACATGCTGTTCAAGCTCCGAAACGAAAGGATTGGGCGTGCGCGTCAACAACGCCATCAACTCACGGCAACTCGTCGTCGATGGCTGCGCTGGTGGCGTGCCGCTCCTACCGGCGGCAGCCCAGTCCTCAACCGGCGATCCCGTGATCGCGACAACGTAGTTGCGCGTCTCCGCCGGCATGCCCCCCTTGCCGTCAAGCCAGTCCTGCACCCGGCGCGGTCCGGCATTATAGGCTGCGGCCGCCAATCCCAGATTGCCGAACTGCCCGCGCAACTCGTTCAGATATTCGGCTGATTTCGGCAGAGCCTGTACCGGATCGAACGGATCGAGCAGCCGTCGCTCATTTGCCGTCCCCGGCATAAACTGCGCAATGCCCTGGGCGTGCTGACCGCTGCGCGTCAACGGTCCCACCGCGTCGGGCTGAAACCGGCTTTCTTGCCAGATCACGCGCGCGAAAAATTCCAGCGGCAAGCTCTCGGCCTTCGCCGCCGACTCGACCATCAGACAGATCGATTCGCGCGTGTCTTGATCTGCCTTATCGGTCTTGTCGGTTTTGTCTTGATTTGTCTTGTCGGCCTTGACGGCAGGTTCGGGATCAGCCGCTGTCTCCGCGCCGACCTGCGCTAGGGCACTTGGCACCAGCAGCGTGATGGCGAATGCGCATCGCGCGAGAACCAGCAGACGTGGAACCACGCCGATTCTCTTCCCAGACGGCGACGAAGCCAGCTTCATCCCGCAAGCATAACAGGCTTCTTGAGGAGCCCGATATACCCTCTCCGGCCCCGGAAGGGATCATCGCGTTGGATTCCGAGAACCGGCGTTCGCTGCCACCAAGCAGCAGCGAATGCCATGAACGATCCAATTGCGCCTTTAGCGTTTCGAGAACTGGAATGAGCGGCGGGCTTTCGCCTTGCCGTACTTCTTGCGCTCAACCACGCGGGAATCGCGGGTCAGGAAGCCACCCTTCTTGAGTACGCTACGCAATTCGGGCTCGAAGTTTGTCAATGCCTTGGACAAACCGTGACGGACAGCTCCCGCTTGACCAGACAGGCCGCCGCCGGCGACGGTGCAGACCACGTCATATTGACCGGCGCGCGCGGCGGCAACAAGCGGCTGCTGAATCATCATTCGCAGCACAGGACGCGCGAAGTAAATTTCGACCTCTCGGGCGTTGACGAGAATTTTTCCGGCGCCCGGCTTGATCCAGACGCGGGCAACCGCGTCCTTGCGCTTGCCGGTGGCGTAAGCACGGCCGTACTTATCGACTTTCTTGGTGTGCTTCGGCGCTTCCGACTCGGCCGACTTCAGCGACGACAACTGATCGAGAGACTGCATGGTATCGGACATAATTATGCGGCCCTCTTGTTCTTGCGGTTCATTGCGCCGATATCGACGACTTCCGGCTGCTGGGCCTCATGCGGATGCTCCGCGCCGGCGTAGACACGGAGATTGCCAAGCTGCACGCGTCCCAGCGGTCCACGCGGGATCATACGTTCAATGGCCTTCTCGATGACGCGCTCCGGGAAGCGACCCTCGAGGATCGACTTCGCAGTGCGCTGCTTGATGCCGCCAATATATCCGGTGTGATTGTAATAGACCTTGTTGTCACGCTTGCGGCCGGTGAGAACCACCTTGGCGGCATTGATGATGATGACATTGTCGCCGCAATCGACATGCGGCGTATAGATCGGCAGATGCTTACCACGCAGCCGCATCGCAACGAGTGTGGCGAGCCGTCCGACCACCAGTCCGCTGGCGTCGATCAGCACCCACTTCTTCGTCACTTCGGCGGGCTTAGCCGAGAACGTTTTCATGTGAGAGATCCGTGAAAAGAAACCTCGGCGCCCACGCACCGAACCATTGGGGTTCTAGAGAAGCGACCATCTCTAGTCAACGCCTCTAATAAGGTATTTCTATATAATAATCATATACTTATGAAAACGGTTCTATATTACCTGTGAAATTTCCAAATGTTCGGAAGAGAATAGGTAGATGTCGCATGTGCGGTTGGATCGGGCGACGTGCCAGAATAGCGTTCCCTTCCCGACCACTAGCTTGCCGAGTTGGAGCTAACGCAAAACCTCATGATCTGTTCTGGACCACCAGATGAGTCACGATGCCTCCGACGACAGCATATCCGCGGGACTTTCAACAAGGAGCGGCTCGGCGTGAGCGCGTGATTTTGGTTTAAAGCATCGCGGCCATCGTCGCGACGCGCGGAAAAAGCCGGTGCTTGAGGCAGCGCCTTGACGGCGACCCGCGATCCCATCAGCATCCACCGTGTCACATTCGACCGAGCACACAGGACACGAGATGACCGATCGCATCCCAGGCTTTGCAACGCTTGCTGTCCATGCCGGCGCCCAGCCTGATCCGACCACCGGCGCACGCGCGACGCCGATCTATCAGACCACCTCGTTCGTGTTCAACGATGCCGAGCACGCGGCCTCGCTGTTCGGATTGCAGGCATTCGGCAACATCTATACCCGCATCGGCAATCCGACCAACGCGGTGCTGGAAGAGCGAGTCGCCGCGCTCGAAGGCGGCACTGCAGCGCTCGCGGTAGCCTCGGGACACGCCGCGCAGGTCATCACGCTTCAGCAACTCATGAAGCCCGGTGATGAGGTCATCGCCGCGCGCAAGCTCTATGGCGGGACGATCAATCAGTTCACGCACGCATTCAAGAGCTTTGGCTGGAACGTGGCGTGGGCCGATCCGGACGACGTCGAGACTTTTGAACAAGCGGTCACGCCGCGAACACGAGCGATCTTCATCGAATCCATCGCCAATCCGCGGGGCTCAATCACCGATATCGAAGCCGTCGCCACTGTGGCACGCAAGGCCGGTGTCCCCCTGATCGTCGACAATACGATGGCGAGCCCATACCTGATCCGGCCGATCGAACACGGCGCCGATATCGTGGTTCATTCGCTCACAAAATTCCTCGGCGGCCATGGCAACTCGCTTGGCGGCATCATCGTCGATGCAGGTACATTCGACTGGTCGAAGGACAACAAGTTTCCAATGCTGAGCGAACCGCGTCCGGAGTATCATGGAATCCGGATACAGGAGACATTCGGAAATTTCGCATTCGCGATTGCTTGCCGTGCGCTTGGCCTGCGCGATCTCGGCTCGGCGCTGTCGCCGTTTAATGCATTCATGATCCTGACGGGTATCGAAACGCTGCCGTTACGGATGCAGAAACATTGCGAGAATACGCAGGCGATCGCTGAATGGCTGGCCGTCCACCCTGCGGTCGCGGCCGTCAACTACGCTGGATTGCCCGGCGACAAGTACAATACCCTTGCCCGCAAGTATTCGCCCAAGGGAGCGGGCGCGGTCTTCACGTTCAGCCTGAAAGGCGGATATGACGCCGGCGTCAATCTGGTGTCGAAACTCAAGCTGTTCTCGCACCTTGCCAATATCGGCGATACCCGATCGCTTGTTATCCATCCGTCATCGACCACGCACAGCCAACTCGACGATGCGGCTAAGACCAAAGCCGGTGCCGGACCCGATGTCGTTCGCCTGTCAATCGGCATCGAGGACAAAGAAGATCTGATGGCCGACCTCGATCAGGCCATGGCGTGAAGAAGTGCATATGGTCGTCTGCTGCCCAACCTGAGCTCCGATTCAACTGCGTTGCATCAAACTGTGTTTTTTTGGATCATGCTTTAACGCGATAAATCCGTCGCCGGAGATCGTGACTTTTCTCCCATGACCGGCGCCTTCCGGACTTCGGTCAGATAATTGAGGGTCAGCGACACCCAGATGATGCCGTAGAGCAGCATGAAGCAGCTCGAATTGATGCCGAGCCAGTCCAAGATCGCACCGAACGTGATCGGCAGCAGGAAACCGCCGAGGCCGCCCGCCATGCCGACAATGCCGGACACCGCGCCCATGCTGTCGGGAAAGTCGTCGCCGATATATTTGAACGTCGAAGCCATGCCGCAGGCAAAGGCGATGCCGAGCGTGAAGAGAAGCATCGTGAAGAACCACGACGGCAGAGCGATGCTGAAACTCAGAGGATCGCGGATCGTGTGCACGATCAGGTCGGTCTTGGGATAGGACAGCAGGAACAGGCAGACCCAGGCAACCCACAGCACCCACCACGTCACATTATGAGCGCCGAAACGGTCCGACAACCAACCGCCGAGGGCGCGGAAGGCGCCGCCGGGGAGCGAGAAGCAGGCGGCGAGAAGCGAGGCCTGCGCGATGGTGAAGCCATACTCCGTCTTGAAATATTGCGGCATCCAGATCGACAGCGCGGTGAAGCCGCCGAAGACGATCGAGTAGTACTGGCAGTATTTCCAAACCCGCGGATTGCGCAGCACGGACAACTGCTGCCACATCGATGCGACTGGACCGCCAACGCCAGGATCAGGCTTGGACAACACCCAGAACAAAAGCGCCGTGACCAGCAGCGCGACCGCATAGACCTTGGGAACCATCTGCCACCCATAGGCCTCGATCAGCCACGGCGCGACGAACATGTTGAGCGCCGCGCCGATTGTTCCTGCACCGAAGAAGCCCATCGCGAAACCGCGGCTCTCTTTGGGAAAGAAGCGCGCGACGTAAGGTGTGCCGACCGAAAATGAAGCGCCGACGAGACCGAGCGCCAATCCGAGCAGCAAAAAATGCCAAAGCGCGGTCGCATAGGCGGACAGCCAAAGCGGGATCGCGCAGGCAATCAGCAACAGCAGCATGATGATCCGTCCGCCGAAGCGGTCGGTCCAGATGCCCAATGGCAAACGAAATATCGCACCGGTGAGGACGGGTGTCGCCGTGAGGAGACCGAACTCGGTCGAACCAAGCCCAAGCTGCGCGCGGATCGGGATGCCGATCACGCCGAACATCATCCAGACAGCGAAGCAGACGGTGAAGGCCCAGGTGCTGATAAGCAGGACCGACAGATTGCCTGATCTCGCCATGATTGACCCCAATTCAGACCCGCCAACGACCGGGAGAGAATTTTGCGGTTTCCGCGTTATCGATGCTGACTATGACTCCGACATCATGATGCAAATTCGCGAATCCGCATAGCGCCAGATATTCGGCTTTGTGTCAGGTTGAGGTTAAGGTGACGATTTTAATCAATCGTAGCCGCTTCAGCATAGCCCGGAGTCATGCGGCCTCAAACTCGCGAGCAGCCGACTTGCGATCTCGTACGGACCAAAACAGAAAACCAGGTCGCGCGGAACGCCCACCAGGACCGATCTTATCCCGCCGCCACGCGCAGTCGTTGCCCTTCCAGCGCCGTGTTACCGGCCATCAACCGTTCCGCCTGAACAACCGCGAGCGTGAGGACGAGGATCGCAACCCCCTGATGCACCAGCGCGAGCGGGATCGGAACCTCGTGCAGGAGGGTCAGGATACCAAGCGTCGCCTGTAGCGTCATTGCTGCGGCGAGCCAAAGCGCACCGCGAACGACGGCGGAACTTGCCCGCGACACGGGCGCATCAATCAGATGAAAAACAGCAATCGCAAACAGCGTATACGCCATCATGCGATGCTCGAACTGCACCGTGAGCGTATTGTCGAACAGATTGCGCCACCACGGTTGTTCGAAAAACAGCCGCGCGGAGGACGGAATGAACGATCCGTCGATGTCGGGCCAGGTGTTGAAGACCTTGCCGGCGCGCAATCCGGCAACCAGCGCTCCGAAATAGAGCTGCACAAAAACGAGCACCAGCAGTATGCCGCTGGTCACGCGCAACCGCATCGGCGACAGCAACGTTGGACGATCCGACAATCGCCGCACGGTCCAGACGATGGCCGCGAAAATCAGCAGAGCCAGCACCAGATGGGTCGCGAGACGGTACTGTGAAACCTCGATGCGCTTGGTGAGGCCGGACGCGACCATCCACCAGCCGACCGCGCCCTGAAGTCCGCCAAGACCGAAAATGATCCAGAGCCGCCGCTTCAGATCCGACGGCAGCGCGCCGCGCCACATGAACCAGAGAAACGGCAACAGGAACGCGATACCTATAAAGCGTCCCAGCAGACGATGGCTCCACTCCCACCAGAAGATCGTCTTGAACTGATCGAGCGTCATGCCCGCGTTCATCTCGCTATACTGCGGTATCTGCTTGTAGCCCTCGAAGGCCTGGGCCCATTCCTCTTGCGAGAGTGGAGGCAGCGTGCCGGTCACGGGCTTCCATTCGACGATCGAGAGACCGGATTCAGTCAGCCGCGTCGCGCCTCCGACCAACACCATCGCGGCAATCAGCAGCGCTATGAACACAAGCCACCCGCGCACGGCGCGCAGATGGAATTCCTTTTTTGCGATCGGACGGGTCATCAAAAAAGCCACAGTTGAAGGTATTTTTCGTGCCCTTTATAGTCCACCGCAGCCCCGGCGCAAGCCTCGTCCCGGTCACGAGTTGCACTTTAAGGTATGCGGATACGCACCCGGAAATTCCTCGGCACGATCGCTTTGCTCGTGCTGGTCGTCGTCTGGTCGCTGCTGGGCATGGCGGTTGCGCAAATGCCGTGGCTCGCGGCATCCGGTCTCTACCAGGCGATCTTCTATGTTGTCGCCGGACTCGGCTGGGTCTTGCCGGCTATGCCTATCGTGAGTTGGATGGCGAAACCCGACGCGTGAAGCGTCTCACGGTCACCTCACCGGCGGCGAGCGCAAGCCCAGAGTCCGGGTCTTCGATCCATCGCCTTCGACGCGAATGCCTACGGGAACCCCTTCTCGCCGCTCGCATATGGCCCTTACTCTTTGTTGACATCTTTTATGCGAAAGTCCGCCCAGACCAAAAGCTAACAAAAAATTGATAACAGGCTCAGCAATGACCATGGCGGCTCTGATCGAAAGTCCGACCGCGAAGTCACAGCCACGATCAGGCGAACGGCGTATCGCGCATCTCGAAATCCTCCAGGATCTACGCGAAGCCGAGCCGATCTGGCGCAATCTCGAGGTGTCGCAGTTTTCGACGCCCTATCAGCGATTCGACTTCCTGTCTGCCTGGCAGCGACACGTCGGAACCGACAAGCAACTTCCACCCAGCATTATCGTCGCCTTCGACGCTCAGCGACAACCACTCCTGCTGCTCCCGCTCGTATTGGGCACGGAAAGTGGCGTTCGTGTCGCACGGTTCATGGGCGGCAAGCACACGACTTTCAACATGGCGCTCTGGCAGCAGGATTTCGCGGCCTCCGCCACGCGTGCGGATCTCGACGCGCTGGTTCGAGGAATCGGCGAACTTCCAATCAGAATCGACGTGCTGGCATTCACGCGGCAGCCGCGGCACTGGCGCGACCTGCAAAATCCAATGGCGCTCTTGCCGAGCCAGCCCTCTGCCAACGGCTGTCCGTTGATGATATTTTCGCCGGGAGCGCCGCCGTCGGCGCGCATCAGCAACTCATTTCGACGTCGGCTCAAAGGCAAGGAACGCAAGCTCGAAACACTGCCCGGCTATCGCTATTGTATGGCGTCGACGGACACCGAGATTAAGCGGATTTGTGATGCGTTCTTCGCAATCAAGCCGCTGCGAATGGCCGCGCAGAAGCTTCCGAACGTGTTCGCCGAGACGGGCGTCGAGAGTTTCTTGCGCGCGGCTTGCCTGACACCGCTGACGGATGGCGGGCGCGCCATCGAGGTCCATGGCCTCGAATGCGATGCCGAGGTGATCGCGATCTTCGCTGGCGTCGCGGACGGACACCGCTTCTCGATGATGTTCAACACCTACACCATGTCGGAAAGCGCCCGCTACAGTCCCGGCCTGATCCTGATGCGCGATATCATCGATCATTATGCTGGGCGCGGCTACACCTCGCTCGACCTCGGAATCGGATCGGACGACTACAAGCGCCTGTTCTGCAAAAGCGACGAGCCAATCTTCGACAGCTACCTGCCGCTCACCACACGCGGCAGAATGGCTGCCATTGGCATGTCTTCGCTGGCCCGTGCCAAACGCTTCGTGAAGCAGACGCCGGCGCTGAAGCGGTCGGCCGAGATGTTGCGCGGGATAATGCATCGCTGACACCTCCCGCGCGGCGACCGATCAAGCCGCCTCGCGAGGGCCAAGCTGAGTGTCCGAGCGTAGTGATGCCGGATCAAGCATCGTCACTGTCGTAAAGCCGATAGCCTTGAGTTGGCTACTCATCCGCATCCGCGCATCCGCGTTCATCGACGGGTCGGGAACGACGATCGCGCGCGCCTGCTCCGTCAGGAGTTTCGCCGGGAGGTCAGTAGCAGTGCCCGCGACGAGCAGCACGTGATCGTAGACGCCCAACAGAGCATCGAGCGCAATTGCGAGGCGCGGCGATTGCAGCAGCGAGCGATCGGCATCAGAACGCCCGGCACCGACAAGATGGAGCGGCGAGAGCCGGTCGCGGGTGATCACCTGTCCGAAAGACGTCTCACCCAGCATCAGGTCAGCCAATCCAGGCGCCGCCGGATCGACCGAAGTCGCCGTCAACGCCGACGATGACGGAGAAAGGTCGACCAGGACTACCTTGGCACTATTGGTTAACAGGCGCGCGAGCGCGAGCGCCGCGAGCATGATGCTCTCGTTCTCGCCGGTACCCATAACCGTGATTCTGTGCGCCGCTTCGCCTGCCGCTCGCAGGTCATTCGCGAGATGATCGATCTCTGCCAGGTCCGCTGCCGGCGCGGAATCAACGCGGAACTCGCGTATCCTCGGTGCAGCAGGCAACGCTAGGCCGGAGTTAACTGCTGCCAGGTTCCGCGGCGAAGTGATGCGCAGCAGCTCGCCGGTCGCGATAGTGCCCGCGGCCAGCATCAGGGTCGCCAGCGTGGCGATCAGGACGATTGGCAGCTTCTTCGGGTAAGCCGGCGTGTTCGAGACGATGGCCCGCGAGATAACGCGGCCATCGGACGGTGCCGTATCGATGTTTTCTCGCGTGGTAGCTTCGCGGTATTTTGCGAGATACGATTCCAGCAGGTCACGCTGCGCCTTGGCTTCGCGCTCCAGCGCACGCAGCTTGACATCGTCCCCGTTGGAAGACGTCGCCAGCTTCTTCAACTGATCGAGACTAGTGTTGAGACTCTCGACCCGGCCGCTGGCAATGCGGGCGTCGTTTTCCAGCGACCGCGAGATCTTGTCCGCCTCCTCGCGCAACTGACGATCGAGATCCGCAAGCTGGGCCTTCAGTTCCCTGATCCGCGGATGCCGGTCGAGCAGGGTCGACGATTGCTCCGCCAGTTGCGCACGCAGCGTCACGCGCTGTTCCGAAAGGCGGCGGATCAGTTCCGAATTGAGAACTTCCGAGGCTTCGATCGATTTACCGGTCTGAAGCATCCCGCGGATCAGTCGCGATTTCGATTCCGCGTCTGACTTCAGCGCACGCGCGTTGTTCAGTTGGGTATTGATTTCACCCAGTTGCTGGTTCGACAGCGAAGTGTTGTTGGTGCCGATGAAAAGGCTGGATTTAGACCGGAATTCCTCCACCCGTGACTCGGCGTCGGCGACCTTCTTGCGCAAATTGTCGATTTCTCCGGACAACCATTGACCTGCAGCCTTCGCCTGCTCCTGACGCGCGTTCAGTTGCAAAACGAGATATCCGTCCGCGATGGAATTCGCGATGCGGGCTGCGAGCTCCGGACCATGCGATTGGAATTCAATGACGATCACGCGGGATTTATCGACGGCGTAGGCGGTCAGTCGGTCGTAGTAGGATTCCAGCACGCGCTCTTCCAGTGTCATCCGAAGCGGGTCGCGGCCGATTCCGAACAGCGCAAGCAGCGACTTGATCGGCGACACGCCGCGCAACACCGGATCGAATTCCGGATTCTCCGCGAGCTTGTTCTTTTTGATGACCTCGCGGGCAAGATCGCGTGACAGCACCAGTTGCACCTGGCTGGCGACGGCTTCCGGATCGAGCGCGTTGCGCTCTTCGTTACGCTCCCCGGTCGGGCGTAAAAAAACGTTCTCGCGCCCATCGATCAGGATGCGGGCTTCGGACTTGTATCTGGGTGTGATCAGATTGACGATAAGAAGCGAAAGCGCGAAGGCGAGAAGCGTTGGGATGATGATCAAGCGTTTTTTGCGCAGCAGCACCCGCCAGATCGAGCGCAGATCGAGGTCACCGGACTCCGGATTCGGCACGGTTTCGGACGCCGCCGGACCTGACGAAGATATCGCCCCGGATTTAGTCTCCAGATCCGACATCGTGTTCTTGACAGCACGCCAGAACGCAAACCGCATTGCTTACTCCCGCTGGACGCTTAGAGCGCTTTCGGGTGAATCTGACACTCGCCCAATCGGAGGCAAATGTTGGAGCCTTGAATAGGACCACTCAGCCGAACGGGACGATTACAGTCGATTATAGTTTCTGCCGAGTTAACCACGCCTGCCAAGCGGGTTCCACCGGGTGCGTCGCGACGCCTTCGATTACGGTTTATTAACCACAAAAGCCTTTAGTGGATTTGAATATTTCATGGATGCCCGATGCGAAACGTGCGCGCCGTCACTCTGTGCCTGCTAACCGCGCTGGCGTTGTCGGGATGCATGCGGCAGCCGACGACGATGGTCCGTCCGCATAACGCTCTCGATGCGCTGGCCTATGGAGGACAGATAGCGTCGGCGCCGCCGCCGGTTGTGCACGATCCCGCCTACCGGCTCGATGCCGGCGACGGCTGCGCATCGTGGTCTACGGCCAGGAGGGCCTCACCAACACCTATCTGGTCGGTGCCGGCGGCAGCATCACCATGCCGTTGATCGGCGCCGTCACCGCGCGCGGCCGCACGCCGGCTGAACTGTCCGCCGCCATCGCCGCGCGGCTGCGCAACGGCTACATCCGCCAGCCTTACGTCGCCGCCGAAGTCGAGGCCTACCGGCCGTTCTTCATTCTCGGCGAGGTGGCGGCTCCCGGCCAGTATCCGTTCGTGCCGAATATGACGGTCGAAAGCGCCGTCGCCATCGCCGGCGGCTTTTCCCCCCGCGCCAGACGCGACCTCGTCATCGTCACCCACACCGATGCCCGCGGCGTCGTCCGCATCAGCGTTCCCCCCGCTACGCCGCTCAGCCCCGGCGACACCGTCCTCGTTGACGAACGCTGGTTCTGAGGCATGACGGAGCCACCCGATCGACCGCTCCGCATTCTTCATGCCGTTCGCGCGCCGGTGGGCGGGATCATTCGGCATATTCTCGATGTCGCAAACGGACAGGCCGATCGCGGACATCTCGTCGGCATCGTCGCCGACAGCCTCACCGGCGGCGAGCGCGCAGTTGCAGCTTTCGCAGAGATCGCCCCGCGAATGAAACTCGGTATCCACCGTATTCCGATCCGCCGGAACCCGCATCCTAGCGACCTGTTTGCGTGGACGCAGTTCGCCGCGCTGGTGCGGAAGTTGAAGCCGAATGTTCTCCACGGACACGGCGCCAAGGCCGGCGCCTTCGTGCGGCTTAAGGGCTCATCGAAAGGCACAATCCGCGTCTACACACCGCACGGCGGGTCCCTGCACTTCCCATCGACGACAATGAAGGGAATGTTTTACAGCCGCCTCGAACGCGCGCTGATGAACCGCACCGACCTGTTTCTGTTCGAGAGCGCATTCGCGCGGAATACCTATCAGCGGATCGTCGGCATCCCGGCCGGACTGGTGAAATGCGTCTTCAACGGCGTAACGTCCGGCGAATTTGATCCCGTTATGCTAGCCGACGATGCGACCGATATTGTCTATGTCGGCGAGTTCAGACATATCAAGGGTGCGGACCTACTGATCGACGCGGTGGCGCGTTTGCGGGAAAGCGGTAGACGCCTCACGCTCACGCTTGCAGGCGACGGCGAGGAAACAGGAGCGCTGAAAGCCCAGGTCGAGCGCCTCAATCTTGGGGAAACGGTCCGCTTCATTGGACACGTCAAGGCTCGCTACGGATTCTCGAAAGGCCGATTGCTGATCGTGCCGTCGCGCGGCGACTCCATGCCATACGTCGTGATCGAAGCAGCGGCAGCGGGTATTCCCATGATCGCGGCGAACGTCGGCGGCATCCCGGAAATTTTCGACTCGTACACCGACGCACTATTCGCCCCCGGCGTCGTCACTGCCTTGGCGGATGCCATAGAGGCCGCATTGAATGACCCTGCGGCCGCCGCCGCGCGCGCAACATCGTTGCGCGAGCGCATCCTCATGCATTTCTCACAGAATGCGATGGTCGAGGGCGTTATGGCAGGTTACCGTGAGACGTTTGCGAGACGTTAACCATTTCTGAAATGCCGGGAGTTGCGCGAAACCAAATCTTCCCGATTTAGTCCTTAAGTCGCTCTGAAAACGCTTGCTGCATGTGCGGCGTGATGTGGACTTGAGGACATGGACCTTTTCAACGCTCGCTCGAGGATCGATTCAGCAGCGAGCAGCGGCTTTGGAATACCTGTGGAGCGTCGGCGACGGCTGTCACCGGCGGCGCTTGCCGTCACCAATCAAAAGGTACGGCCGGCCTATTCACCCGTCATCATCACCGGCATCGTTCGTGCCGCAGATTTCTTGCTGCTGAGCCTGATCGGCATCGCGCTTTACCTCGGATACGTAGCTCGCATCGACGGTTTTAGCTGGAGCTTCATCGCATCAATCCTCGCCATGTCCGCCACCGCAGTCGTGTGTTTCCAGGCTGCGGACATCTACGACATCCAGGTTTTTCGTAGCCAGTTGCGGCAGATAACGCGGATGAGTTCATCCTGGGCGTTCGTTTTCCTGTTGTTCATTTGCGCATCGTTCTTCGTCAAGCTCGGCGATTCCGTCTCGCGGCTCTGGCTGGTCGCGTTTTTCCTTGCTGGTCTCGCCGGCCTCATTGCCGGGCGGCTTCTGCTGCGCACCATGATCCGCCGCTGGGCACGCGACGGCCGACTGGAACGCCGCACCGTTATCATCGGCGCGGACATGAACGGAGAAAATCTGATCAACGCGTTGCGAGCGCAGGAAGACTCCGACATCGAGATTCTGGGCGTGTTCGATGACCGTAACGACTCGCGCGCGCTCGACACCTGTGCCGGTAGTCCCAAGCTCGGCAAGGTCGACGACGTGCTTGAATTCGCGCGGCGTACCCGGCTTGATCTCGTGCTGTTCGCGCTCCCGATCTCGGCGGAAACGCGGATCCTCGCGATGTTGAAGAAGCTGTGGGTGCTTCCGGTTGATATCAGATTATCAGCGCATACAAACCAACTGCGCTTTCGCCCCCGCGCCTATTCCTTTCTCGGCGCGATTCCGATGCTTGACGTCTTCGAAGCCCCGATCACCGACTGGGATATGGTGATGAAATGGCTGTTCGATAGGCTCATCGGTGGTTTCATTTTGCTACTCATCTCGCCAGTGATGGTGCTGGTCGCGCTCGCGATCAAGCTGGATAGTCCCGGCCCTGTGCTCTTTCGTCAGAAACGCTTCGGCTTCAACAACGAGAGAATCGAAGTCCTCAAATTCCGCTCGTTGTTTCACGATCAGGCCGATCCCATGGCTACGAAGGTCGTGACCAAGAACGACAGTCGCGTCACCCGGGTCGGACGATTCATCCGCAAAACCAGCCTGGACGAATTGCCGCAACTCTTCAACGTCGTCTTCAAGGGCAACCTCTCCCTTGTTGGACCACGTCCCCATGCCGTACAGGGCAAATTACAGACGCGGCTGTTCGATGAGGCCGTTGACGGCTATTTCGCACGTCACCGCGTGAAGCCGGGCATCACGGGATGGGCGCAGATCAATGGCTGGCGCGGCGAGATCGACAACGAGGAAAAGATCCAGAAGCGTGTCGAGTTTGACCTCTATTACATCGAGAACTGGTCGGTGCTGCTCGATCTTTATATCCTGTTCAAGACGCCGCTGGCGCTGTTGAAATCCGAAAACGCTTATTGATCCGGCCTGGCACGTTGAGTTTGCGAAAGTGTAATGGCGTATCCTGCAGCAGTTGACAGTTGGCTCCGGTCATCGACGCAAGCGCCTGGCGTTGCCGCGCTCCAACGCGCGCTGTTGTGGGCAGTGGGAGCTGGCGGCGCGATCGTTTACATCGAACCCAGCCCCTACGAGTTTGCGACTCTGGCGGCAATGGTCGTGTTCTTCGCAACCGGCCTACGAATGCGGCTCGCCTTCGTTCCCCTGCTCATGCTGCTCTTTCTCATCAATATCGGCTACACGATCTGCGCCATACACCTGATGGACAAGACTCCGATCGTGAATTGGATCATGACATCGTGGTACATGGCGGTGACGGTCATTTTCTTCGCGCTGGTTTTCTCGGAAGATACAGAGGCGCGGCTTGACCTGATGCGGCGTGGCCTGATCGTCGGCGCGGTTATTGCGTCGGTAGCTGGTGTCGCGGGCTATTTTCATCTGGTGCCAGGCGAACATGACGTGCTGACCCTTTATGGTCGCGCGCGAGGTACCTTTAAGGATCCGAACGTGCTGTCCGCGTTCCTGATCTTGCCAGCATTGTTCGTGCTGCAAAGCGTCGTCTCGGATCGGTTCGGAAAGGCTGCTCGCAGCGCGATTGCGCTCGGGATCATGAGTCTTGCGTTGCTGTTGGCCTTTTCACGCGCTGCCTGGGGCCAGTTCGTGCTCACGTCGGCTGTGATGCTGGTCCTGATGTTCCTGACCAGCCCATCAAGAAAACAGCGGTCGCGGCTGGTTGTGACCGCGGTGATCGCAGCCGCTGCGATTGCACTGCTGCTGGCAATTCTGCTGTCCCTCGATTCGGTCGAAAGCCTGTTCAAGCAACGTGCGAGTTTCGACCAGAGCTACGACGAGGGTCGTTTTGGCCGCTTCGGCCGGCACATTCTGGGCTTCCAGATGGCGCTGGACCTACCGCTCGGAATCGGCCCGCTGCAGTTCACGCGGTTCTTTCCGGAAGACACTCACAACTCGTATCTGAACGCTTTCATGTCGGGCGGGTGGATTTCCGGAATTTGCTATCCGGTGCTGATCTTCATCACCGTCATCCTGGGCTTTCGATATATTTTCGTGCGAGTTCCCTGGCAACGCACTTATCTTGCCGTCTTCACGGCATTTCTGGGAACTGTCGGCGAGAGCTTCGTGATCGACACCGATCATTGGCGCCATTTCTGGCTGATGCTCGGCATGATGTGGGGCATGTTCGCGGCAACCCACCAGTACATGGCCAGTGACCGGCAGCCTTCCCTTCGACAGGCGCTGCAATAAGGCTCACCGGGGCCGTACGATCGGAAATCTCCGACACGGGTCTTGGGTTTTGCCGGCCGCTTCGCTCCCGTCCGGCCTAGCCACTACATAAAATGCGGTGTTATCCTTGGTCAGGTAACGTCACACTGGAGGTAATCGGCGCAAACGGAGCCTGCTTTCCTTGCCGCGCAGGCGGGTGTTGAGGACGCGCTGGTTTGAAAACCTGATTCAGACGCCACCGGAAACCCTGACGCGGTCATCTTGGTGTTGGTCGGAAAAGGCTGGGGTGTTCGCTTGCTGACTTAAACTGCTTCTATATGTTCGCGAGCAGGACTCTTTGCTGGTTTGCGGTTGGACGCTCTGCACTCACTGAATTTGTGGCTCGTAACTTCCCGAGCCTGGGCGATGTGAGGTTACGGCTCGATCGCGAACGTCAGCCCCGCGTGGTCGACGAGCCGTTTAATCAAGGCCTCCTTCATCGCAGCGCCCGGCGTCCAGAAGCCACCGGCGACGTCCGCTGCGTCGCTTCGCAGACAGATTGCGCATTCCGCGATCATCTTGGAAGTCGATCCGTAGCCGGGATCGCGATCACCGGTCACGACCGCCTTCAATTGCCGCCCGTCGGAGCCGATGCCGAAGAAGAGAAGATCGAAATGGCCGTTCTCGCGCTCTTCCTTCGATGGTCCCTCGCCCGGTTTGGGGCCACCCTGCGCGCCGAGTTTGTTGTTGGCGGCGATGATGGCTTTTGCGGTCGCCTCGCCGGTCTCCTTCGGCCCTGCGATCACCATTTCGTCATAGACGAAATCCCTGCCGTACGGGAACCCGAGCAGGAAATTCGACCGATGCACATTGCGGGTGTTGATGTTGGCCATCACGAACGGCGCCACCCACACCCCCAGATCCTCATCGAACAACGGCTTGTTACCCGGCGGCTGCTTCGGCCCCTCAAACCCCGGCGTCAGCACGAAAGGATCGCGCAGTTTCGGCAACAGACTTGGATCGTTGGCAGCCGCGGCGAAGATCGCCTTCATGCTCGCGGCGGTGCCGCCGGAAAACGTGCCCTTCATCTTACGTACGCGGCCCTTGACGCGGGCGACGCTCGATCCGAACCTCTGCTTTGCAGCCTGCTGAAGAAAGAACACGCCGAGTTCGAACGGCAGCGAATCGTACCCGCAGGAGAACACGATCCGCGCACCGCTCCTGCGCGCCTCCGCCTCGTGCGCGTCGATCATCTGCCGCATCCAGATCGGCTCGCCGCAGAGGTCAAGATAGTCTGTGCCGCTCGCCGCGCAGGCGGCGACGAGACCGGAACCGTAGAGCTGATAAGGTCCGACCGTACTCAGCACCGAGGCCGTCCGGCCAGCCATGGTCCTGAGCGACGCGGGATTCTCGGCGTCCGCGGCGATCAGCGGGAGATCGCGGGGCGCGCCGATGGCTTCGCGTACCGACGCCAGCTTGTCGAGGTCGCGTCCCGCGATGGCCCACTTCAGATCGCCACCGCCATATTTGGCAGCAAGGTATTCCGCGACGAGCCGGCCGGTGAACCCGCTTGCGCCGTAGACAATGATATCGAACTCCGCTGACGACGATGTCATGGCCCTTCCCGAAAATGTCCTGCTTAAAGCATGATTCTGAAGGGTGAAAACCGGATTCGGCTAAGATCATGCTCGATATAGCGGTTCGAACGAAAGCCTGTCTTCAAGTGTAATCCGAGGACGATGCCGCTTCGCGTGAAGAAAACGCTATAAATGGTGGTCGGAGCGAGAGGATTTGAACCTCCGACCCCTAGTCTCCCAGGGCAGTGCGTTACATACATCATAGTGGAAATCCTTCAAGTAGTTACCCGACCTCGCAGACAGGTTTTCGGGACTTTCTTCGGGATTTTTGCATGGCATCGATCCCCGCCGAGACCTCGTCATCGACGACGTGAGCGTACTTAGTGGTCGTTTTGATATCAGCGTGATTGAGAGCCTTTGACACCAGCTTGAGATTCCCAGTTTCCCGGAGCAGCTTCGTGGCAAAGTCGTGCCGGATATCGTGGAAGCGGAAATTCTCGACCTTCGAGGCCGACCTAATTCGCTTCCACGCGGACTTGAGCCCGCTGTACGTCACCGGGTATCGCTGTCCCTTGACGAGCTTCTGCGCCTTCCGGGTTCGCTTCGCTATATAGGTGAAAACGAACTCGTCATGATGACCTTGCAGCGGCCACAAGATCGACCTGACTTCGTTAGTGATGTGAGCAATAACGCGCCGATCGCCCTTTCCAGGCTTCGCGATGCGGCGCGTATCCCAATCGACCTCTGACCATCGCAGAAGACATTCGTTGAGGCGTAGCCCCGATGCCGCTGCAAACTCAAGAATTGGCCTATAGTCGTCCCGTGTGGCTTCGTCGATCTGCGCCTCCTCGGTCTTCTTCAACTCACGGACGCGCTCCTGAGGCTCCTTGAGCCAGTGCCGTTTCCAATTGGGCTCTCGATCGAACCGCACGCCCCACGCCTTGGCGCGAGTGAACAGCTTCTTCATGACTTCGGTGGTGCTACGGTTGACTGTGGCCGGCGCGATGAATGGTTGAGGCGGCGCGCCCTTCAAAGGATTCTTGCGATGGTCCTTCCGACGTTGACCCCGACGCCACGCAATGAGATTGGCAACGTCGTTGTCCGTGATCTCAGAAAGCAACTTCGTCGGACCAAAGTACGCAACCAACCGCTCGATGTCGCGCCAGGTCGTGTTGGCGCCGACGTGATGCTGGCCGATTTCTATCCAATAGCGGCCCGCCACGTCATCGAGCTTGAGAGATACGTTCCCCGAAGCATCCTGAACGGATCGCTTTGGCTTCTCCCGCTCTGTCCGCTCTACGCCTTCGGCTTCGCGTCGGTTCGCTGTCTCCGTAGAGCCGTGAAACCGATGACCTTTGAATTGGAAATCGAAGTGGTAGAACGGTGAACCTTTCGGACGATAAACTGACATGGCGTTTCCCGCTGTGCTCGGCGCTCCACGAACTCTTGAAGGTCTCCTTCGGTAAACATCATGCGGCGGTTTTTCTTGCCGCGGCCTACATTGATGTAGCGCAGGTCCCCGTCATCAACGTAACCCTTCACTGTCTTTATCGACACGCCAAGCCAACTTGCGGCGTTAGCAAGCGGCATTAGAGGCGACGTAGCGACTCCGCAGGACATCAGGCCACCACCCCGAGGCTCTTGACCTCATCCATGCTCAGCGACGGCATCAGTTGATCTATCGAGGGCATGGTCTCGAGGAAGAGCTTCGCCGCTTGCGACTCAAGGCATTGGGAGAGAATCCCCGTCTGAGCGTCTAAACTCAGGATCTCGATTTGAGAGAGTGCAGCCTTTTCCACGGCAGCAATTTTTGACACCGCGGCCTTGCGAAATTCAGTTCGTCGCTCTTTCACAGAGTTCTGGCCGCGTCCATACCAGTGCAAGTTGAGGTCGGGCGCAAATTCATTTGGAATACCTAGCTCCAGACACCTTGCAGCAATGAGTATCTGCGCATCCTTGACCGCTTGCGCAGCGATTTTTCGAGCCTCCGACCACACTTTGTCATCGTCGTAATGATAGATCTTGGCGGACAGGGCATCGAATTCCGCGATCATCTCTGCGGAGCGCTCCTTTGCTTTCGCCCTCATCACTCGCTCGCGCTTCTTCACGATTTGAAGAAGATCGGCGCGCTCGGATTTGGTCATGTTTGACATCAGCCGGCCTCGATCTGATTGCCATGGCGCTTCGCCCAGCCCTCAGGGTCCGACGCCCAAGCTTCGATATCGGCGCGGCGCCACGCGATGCGACGGGGCGCGATGCGTACGCGCTTTGGGAACAGCCCGCGGCGCTCCATGCGTTTGCGCGTCATGTCGCAGAGGCGCGTAATAGCGTCGATTTCTTCGTGAAAAATAAAAGGCGAATTGCCTGGCATGAATAGACCTCTCAGCAAAAGAATAATGATCTTTTGCGTTTTCAGAGGATCAACAGGCAAGAAATATGTCTGCTAAAGTTCGTTGGGATGGTCAAGAGCGTATGTGAGTTTGGAGCAGTCTTTTCCTGATAAAAAGCACCCGAAGCGTTTCCCCTTCGTTCAGTTCGGGCTCGGCACGCCGTTATCAGACGCGCAGGTTTTCCGCTGCTTCCCTCCGCGGTTCGCCACGACATCGCATCTCTCCATGGTGCCCAGGCCAGTACGATGCCCGTCACCACAGCCGCACCTTGATTTCGTCCGCAAGCGGTTCGTCGTCCGCGGCGGCAGGCTCAGTCGATTCCGGGGACAAGCGGATGCAAATGGTGCCGTCCGGCTTGATTTCAACATTACCGGCGCCAGTTTGCTGCGCGGCTCGGATCGCCCGCGCCACGTCGGCCTGGGTAAAGCGAGCAGGGGTCCGGCTCATTGGGAACCCGATGCGAAGTTTGGCGTTTGACCGACGGCGTTTTTTCGACGCATTCGCAATCTCCAGTTATGGGAAACGCTGATCACAGACCACGTCCTGTCCCGATGCAAGAAAAACCCGCCGGCGGACCGGCGGGCCAGTTGGTCAGCGGCCTATGCGGCCCGCATGGTGTTCAGCGCGGCGAACGCTCCCGCCATCAGCGCGCGCAGGCGGGACTTGGCGCTGGGCTTTTGCGCTGAGATCCGGGGTGGCGCTCGTCGTTTCGGCAGATCGGCACCGCCGGCAAGATCCGAGATCACTCCGAGAAAGGCATGGTTGCGCCTCAACGTTTCTCGAGAAATCCGAACGGTGAAGACGACATGATCGTCGTCCGCCGCGATCGCGTCGATATCCGTCTGCAGTAGAACATCGGCTAGATCCTCGACTCGCGCGGTGCCGATCATATCCGCACCTCAGTGAAGCACTCGAGAAATCCGTGGGATGACTCGTCGTCCTCCTGCTCTGCCTCGCCTCCGTGCTCCAACTCGTCGCCCTCGGCGTCGTCCTGAAGGCTCGAACTAAGCTCATAGCCCGCAAGGTTCGGCTCGGTGTCTCCACCGTCCTCGAGATCCGGATCGCTTGCTTCCGCGTCGAGCGTGTCGATCAACAATTCGATCAGTGCTTCCCGCTTTTTGCGAGACCATGCCTGAAAGAACTCTTCCGGCGTAACGTCAGTTTTGACGAATAGGCCGTCCTTGGCTTTTGCAGATTCGCTGGTGCGCGGATTTTTCGTCCGCTGCCTTATGGCGGATTTTGACTCGGACGCATGGCGCGCCCGCTGTGTAGATTTGGTCATGGGTTGCTCTTCAGTATGGCCGATCAAAGCCGCGCTGGTGACGGACCAGCAGCCGGGAGTTGATCGCCCGCTGAAGAGACGGGCCGGCGACTTTTAAGCCCGAAGGCTCTGGACATAGCGCACCGCTCCCGGCCATAATGGCCAGGTCGGCGCACCCGCCAAGGTGCAGCCAGCGCTGTCGAGCCCGCCAAGGCTCATTCCGCGCAACGGAAACCCCGGCACCAACCGGTCTTCCGTCTCTTCAGTCCGGGCGATCAAACCCAACGGACATGCTCAACCGATTTGGTTAAGAAATCAACCCCGCGCGGGGCGCTTCCGCGTGTTCGGTGGACAGCGGGGCCTAATTATCCGATGCGCTCGACAGGAGTTAAGGGAGCAATCCAAGTTAGCGCAATGAAACTTCCGGCACCCGAAACCATAACGCCGACCACGCCGCTGAGGCTTGAGGTCGCGGCCGAACTCGGCTTCCCTGACGGGTCGATGTCCGCAGGGGCATTGCGTAGGCTTGCGGCCTCCGGGAAGCTCGCGCACGAGAAGATTGCCGGCAAATACTTCATCACGCTCGCAGCAATCGAGGAAATGAGAGCGTCATGTCGCGTCCGAGCAAAGGCCCCCGACTTGCCCTCCAAAGACCAAAAGACCGACAGCCAATCTGGGTCATCCGAGACGGACAGCGCACCCTCGGCACTGGATGCAATGAACGCGCTCGCCGAGGAGCTGATAGAGAGTTTGCAGACTAAGCCAACAACTCGGCCAAAGCTGCGACGGCGGTTTTAGACCTCGCCTTCGGAAGCCATCCGCCGCCTGGTCGAGATCGGCGGAAGGCGAATGGCTAATTTCAATCCCGTTTCTCGGCGGCTTTCGATACCTTGGCGCCTAAATGGCCCGGGCGTTGGTTTTGTTCCGAGCAGGAAGCAGTAGCCGCGGGATGCAGGACGTCGAAGCGATGATCGGAAGGAAAGCCAGCGATGAAATGGGCACTGGTCATGATAGCGATGGGGACGACGCCAATTCAAACAAATCTGGTCTATGATGACTTACAGGCCTGCTATGCCGCTGAAGAAAAGATCGCTGCTGAGTATGCCGATGTTTTCAATCAGTGGCTCAAGACGAACGGCGACACCAGCCTCGTTCCTCCATACGTAAAACAGCGCGTAATGCGCGGAATATGCACTCCTCATCAAAGTATCGTTTCCGCACAGAGTATGGAAACTCCTCCAGCGCTGCGTTTGGAACCGAAGCAGCCGAACGCAATGGGCCAAAGTGATGGAGGCGACGTCGGCGACCCCGCTATGCAGAAGCAGGTGATCAATCTGGTCGCAGCTCTGAAGAACATCAAGACGCTGGCGCAGGCCGCAAAGGACAGCGAAGATGTAGACGCGCTGCGGAAGAACTTCGAGATGGTCTCAACGCTCGTAGACAAGGCGCTGCCGGGGAGGCGCAAGAGGATGCGATGAGTGATGATGAAGGCCAAGGCCAACCAGCAGAGCCGAGATCTCTTCACGATCTGCCCGTTGATATCGCGATTAGGCTTCGCTGGGTGCTGCGCGACATTCGAGCGGGTCGCTTAAAGCTGCTCACCCCCTCGAGCGATGATTTGAGGTCGCTTGCAGAGCTCGGTTTGATCAGCGTGGATAACGATCAGATCGTCCTGACGGAAGCAGCGAACCTGGCGATTGGCAGCCCTGAATAGAAAACCCCGCCGGAGCGGGCTTGTCTGCCGGAACGCAACAAGAGCCATAGGTGGCAAAGCGGAAGCTGGCGAGGAACGGGGGAACGAAAAGCCCTCGATCTTTGTAATGCAATGTGAATGGAACAAAACAGCATATTTCGATTTAATTTGCGTCAACTGAACCCGGAGCAATCAAATGAAAACGGCGCTCAAAGCTTTATCGGCAGCGGCCTTTGCCGTCCTCATTGCCTCCCCTGCTCTGGCTTGCAACGGCGGTGGAAATTGCGAAAACGCACCCGGCCAACTTAAACATGGGGTGCATGGAGCGCCTGGACCAATTGTCGGCGCGGCGGGCCTTCCGATTCTGGCCGTCGGTTATGGCGTTTACTGGCTGGTGAGACGTCGACGCAAGTCCGCCTGATATTGCGGAAGCACGGATAGCTTGATTTCAAGGCTGCAAACTTCTGTGACTGCCAATCCGGGAACCGAACCCTAAGCATCGGTTCACCGACGGGAACAGCCTCCATGCTGCCCGTCTCGGGACCCCAGAGCCCGTCGGCGGGCTCGCGCTTTGCGGGGGCACAGTTTATCTCTGAGAACGGCGGTGGCGCCGGCGTCCGGCTCCGGAAACGCTGACATTCACGGCTGCCGTGACGAAAAAAATTGCAACCAGGGGTTCAAAAAGCGGCGGCCCGAACGTCTCACTATAGAGGGCGCGGACTGCTGGCCTATTTGCCCGGCCTCGCGACGTCATTGAAATAAGACCGCGCCGGAGCAGGGTTCAGTGCTTCTGAGCCGCGGCCAACCCAGATCATCTCATCAGCTATCCGGAACCGCCCCTCGACCCGGTTGAAGCCATTCGGAACGGTCTTCCGCCACATGCGTTTTGCTGAGGTGTGTCACGATGTCTGAACGCGCTTTGGAGAACGATCATGCGAAATAATCTGTTTCCCGCCGCAGCTTTGGTCATGATCGGATTCACTGTTCCCGCGTCGGCAGCCGACATTGGCTACGTTCAGGAACCGGTGTCCGAGATCTACACCCAGGCTGGACCGCTGCCGCTTCAGGCGGCTGTCGATATCGCCAACGGAATCGGTCTGGTTTCCGTGTCAAACACAAACAAATGGGGCAATGAGTGGCAGGTCGAGGGCTATGACATTGCCGGAAGCTATATGGAAGTCGATGTTGATGCGCGCACCGGCGCGATCGTAAACGTCGATAGGTGACGTCGGTCGCAGGTGTCCAAGTCAGGCTGAAAAAACGACCGATATCGATCGATGAGCAAGGTCGAAAGAGGTGCAGCTCCCGAAATAGAAAACCCTGCCGAAGCGGGGGTTCTTGTGAGAATCTCTAGCGACCCACAGAATCGCCTCGGGGCTAGCTCGTTCCAACACCTCGTCGGCGAGCGTGGGATCGCCAGCCTTGTAGCGGAGCCAAACTTCCCGAACCTCGATTCCCGCGCAAAACCTCTAGAGCCGGACGGTTCCTTGGCTGGGGCTGCCTATTGCATCACTTGACTTAGCCCGTCCTTACTGGCGGGCCTTTTCTTTGAAACTACCTCCCCGCCACGTGCATTATTCATTCGGACCGGTTGATCGCTTGGTACGGCAGATCCCGGTCCCGAAAGGCCCGCTTCTCCCCCGATTCCAGCGGGCCTTTCGTTGGCCGCTCTTTGCGCAAGCCGGAACAACTTTCATCCAATCATATTGAATCGCCGGAACGGTCGATCATTCTCGCCCGTGTGATCTCCGAACCCGAATTGGCCCGCTGCTCCTTCACGACTCCAGCGGGCCTTTTTGCAGCTTCGGCGCTCTTACCTCCGCCTTCGAATCCGGTGGGAAACTGGCGGATTCTTTTGTGCCGGCCAAAGATTCGCAAGGAACGCCCTTCCCGTCCGTGCATTGTCCAGAAGACGGAGAAATACCCCCCACATTCCTTCGTCCTGCCCCTGCAGCCCGTCGATGACCCCCACGTCGGCGGGCTCGCGCATTTAATCGGCACTGCGCAGCCGCTTCAGCGTGAACTCGGCTCACCGCCGACAGCTCTCGCTAACCTTCGACAATGTACGCCGCGGCCGGTTGCGCATGTCATGCCGCCATCCGCTGCGCGCGGATTTTCTCTCGGCGCCGCCGATCAGCCTTCTGCATTTCCATAACCTCGTCCCACGTGGCCTGTGACACTGTCGGCGGCTTCACCATCTTGCGCGCGGATTTTTTCAGTTTGACCGGTTGTGGGGCGAACGGCGATCCGAGGATTTGGGTTAGCCTCCACCTGAGCGCGTCTTCGAGATGATCCTGCAGGCCAAGATCGCTCAGCGTCCGCAAGATTTCCAAGAGCGGCACGCGATCCAACGCCTCGAGCCAGGCCAAGCCGCGATTGGTCCATACATCATGAAGGCAAAATGAGACCGCCCTCATGATCGGCAGCGTCAACGCTTCCGGACCATTCGTCGTCTCGGCGATCGAGCGCAAGAGCAGTATGACTCGATCCGCGCCGCGGATGGAAAAGCGCCCCGGATCAAAGCTGCAAAGCAGGTCCGCGCGCCAAAGTATGCGCTGAAGGTACATGCGCTCGTCTCGGCCGAGATCGGGAATCTCCAGAGCGTCCAGAATAGATTGTAACCGCGTCACAAATTCTTTGCGCTGATGGGGTTCCGGCTTCGGCGGACCGAACTCCTCCTGCGCGCGCGGACGGCCGCGAGGGACAGGCATGTCATCGTCGCCGTCATCGTCGACAATTTTTCTTTTGCCCATCACGATTCCCGAAGTCGGTCGCGAGCCCGGCGGTTACATCCGCCGCTCGGGCCCGCGACGTCGGCTCTCAATTTCCGGTTGGCGGCGGCCTCGCAAAGCACCGCCAACTGGACTCCCGCACCGCGCAACCGGGTACTGTCGTGCGCGCGGCACCCGGGATTTCTCATTTGTCGGTCGTGTTGTGATCGCCGGAGAAGAACTGGCTTGAACCGTCGGCGGCCGGCGCCTGGGTCGGGAACGAATACCAGGATTGGCTCATCGCCTGGGCCAGCGTCTTGCCGTCGAGATTGATCGTCAGCGCCAACGGCGCCAGCTTGGCTTGCGGAGCTGCGTTGCCGGCTTGTTTAGCGATCCGCCGCTCATAGCGTTCGCCGGCGGTCTCGTGCTTCTCGGCCGCCTGGCTTTTGAGCATGCCAACGACAGCGGCAAGCAGACTAGGATCACCGGCGTGCTTTTCCTCATATCGGGCGCCGGGCTTCCCGCTGGCCGTGCTGCCGCCCAGGTATTGCTCGGCGATGCCCCCGACACCGCCGACGATGCCGCCACCGATCGCGCCCCCGAGAGCCCCCCCTGGGCCGCCGAGGGCACCCCAAACACCGCCGGCGAACGCTCCTTCGAGCGCCCTCGTTCCAATCTTGGAGGCCGCGCCAGGCTTGCTGGTGCCAGGCAAAATTCCGCGTAGGCCGTCCAGCACTGCCTTGAAGTCTCTCAGTCCACCGTTGACAGCCGGCAAGACCGTCATGCCCAGCTCTCCCATCGTGACGTTGAATTCCTGCAACGTCGTTCGCGCCTGTTGGGCTGTGGACCCTTTGGCGTAGTCGGGAAGAAACGAGCTGTAGCGATTTTTGAATTCGGATGAGTTCATTTCCTTGCGCATCGCGAGGATTTGCTCATGCACGGCTGGATTGGCGAGCAAAGCGAAGCCGCCGCCACCTTGCGCACCGAATAGTGCTCTTTCATAAGCGGCACGCTTTTCGATCGGGATGCCTTTCGCACGATCACCAGCGATGTCCAACATCTTGAAGATGTCCGGCTTGCCATCGGTGAACCAGGTCGGCTTGTGATTGCCGTCGATTAGGCCGAACGCCGTGAGCGCTTCCTCGTGTTTCCTGAATGCCAGTTTCGACATCATGCTGGTGCCGGGCATCGCCCGCAGCGCCATTTCCCGCAGCCACGTTCCTGACTTCGTCGACGTCGCACCTGATCGCGTGAGAGCCGTTCCCAACAACAGCGTATCCATCGGATCGAGATCGAGTCCGGATCTCAGCAGCGGGACGGCATAGCCGGCGGCGCGCTCGATCGAGGACAACGATGACGGGTTTGACGTCGACAAATAGGCAAATCCGGGCGCAAGCTTTCTGATTTCGTTTGGCGTCAACGCGCCGGCCATGTGGGCCAGGCCGATGAACGACTTCATCGACTCTGCGAGACTTGAACCCTTCGCCAACGCTTCTTTTGAGGCGGTTTCGAGCATGTCAGGCAAAACATCCAGGCCCTTTCCTGGCGTTCCCTGGAACATGCGCGTCGATGTCAGTGCGGCCTCGCCCACATCGTGAATGTTATATCCCGCTGCGATCATTGCCTCTTGCAAGGCGCCGCGCATTCGCTTGTTGGTGGGGCCGTCTTTCTGATCCTGGCCGGAGTGATAGATCAGTTGCCAAATGTACTTCTCCATTTCGGCGGCTTGGTAGATGCCATACCCGAGCACGCCGGCCCCAGCCATCGCGGCGTTACTGCCGAAACGGACATGACCGCCGCCCGGGATGGACATGCCTGGGCCAGAGATGTGAGCGCCGCCGCCCCGAAGCCATCCAGGCTGACCCCGTCCGCCGTGACCACCACCGCCGGGGACGACAGCGGGCAGACCTAACGCCGCCCTGGCATTCGCCGCCGTAGCGCCACCGATTGCCTTCCGAGCCGCGGCCGCATTTGCCGCAACATCACCCCAAGCCCTCGCCAGGCCGTCCGTCTCGGCGATCGCAGCCCCCATACCCATTGGCTTCGTGATTAGGGCGAGGTTCTTGCGCGCCTTGTCGACCGCGAGGTTGATCTCGCGGATCTGGCGTAGGATCTGGGTGAGCGCCGGCGATGCCTGGTTGATGATTTTGAAAACTGCGCCGACTTCGAAACTGGTGATCACTGGGTGGCCTCCGAGTTTCCGACCGTAACTCGTTCGATTTCGACCTTGCACCGGGCGACCGTTGCGACAAAGGACTCTGCAATCGAGGTGGCGACCTCGGTACCGAGCGAGCCCTCGAGGCGCACCTTCATTCGTTCGCGGACGGTGACGAGGTGCGCAAACATTTGTTCCTGCGACGCGCCGACGAACAGCAATGCCATGTCCGCGGCTGACGCGACGCAACGGTCGATAAATTTTCCATCTGACTCACCTCCACCCGCAGCCAGTTTTGCTTCGGCAAGAGCCACCTTGGCGTCGATCCGATCGAGGGCGCGCTCTATCCGGGCGATCGCCGTCATTTTGCGGGCCCTGACATCGTCACTGGCCGCGGCAGTTGTTGCGCGGCCCTGATCAAAAGCATTGCGCGGTCTTCTTCCGTCATCTCGAACAGCGCCTTGGCGACCTCTTCCTGCGTCGGTACATTCTTTTCGAGCGTCCCGCTGACGTCGGCTTCCTTGGAGATGGCGCGAAACCCAAGGGCCCCAGCAGTCTTCGGCGGCATGGGCTCGGCGAGCAGCTCGACAATCCGTTTTTCCAACTGCTCTATTCTGTTGTCTCTCTCCTGCAGAGCCTTCGCGATGATGTCGGCGCCGTGCGGCTCAAGCGTTCTATCAATGCGGTCAAGCGCCGCGGTCGCTGAGCCCACGGCGTCTATTTTCCACATCGTAATCGCCGCCTCGGGATGAGCAGGCCGATCGACAAGCGAAACTTCGGCTAGCAGGATTTCAGTGATTACCGTAGGGTCTTCCTCGTCGCGCTTGAGCACCCGGCCGCCGACCGAAAACCCGCTATACACCTTCGCCTTCACCTTCCGGACTGCGTCAGCATCAACGATGTGCGCTGTCAGGTGGGTGACCCCGTCGTCGTCGACTGATATCTCAACCGCCCTGCCGGCCGCAGAGGTTGAGCGGTGCATTTCCCGAATTGCCGGGTACTGCTTGTATGCAGGCAATGCTTTCTTGATGGCGCTGGCCAGGATGGTCTCGCCGGTGCTGTCAGGGCTTTCCGTGCTAGCGATGCCCGTGACGAAGATAGACCCGTCGTCGGCATCTTCGACCTTCTGGAGTTCCGCGAAGAAGATTTTCTGCATGATCAGGACTCCTATCAGCCGGCGGAGATCGCCAGTGTGCCACCGTTATTCCAAACGGCGCCGGCGACATGCGGGTCGACCGTCGGCACCGCCGCAATGATGGTCCAGCCGAAGGCAATTAGGCTCCTTGCTAGATCCGTGCCTGCGGGAACTGTGCAAAGTCCGGCCGCGTCAGTCGTGACCTGGTTGTGAGCGGTGAGCTGAAACGTTTCGTTCGGCAACGGGCTCTTGAAAGTCAACGTCGACATATCGGTGTCCTTGTTTTTGCGAGGAGGTGAAGTTCAAGTTTCCAGTTCGGCCGTGGCGTCGGTGCGGAGCCTGGCTACCAGTGAATCCCAGGCCGCGCGATCGGCGGCGGCGGTCTCCACGACCGGCGCCGCTGCGGTACGTAACCGCTCTGACAACTTCCCCGCCAAACCGAAAATTGGACGCATTATCTCGGAGTCACCGGAATGGGCGATACCGATTACCACCTGCAGCGACTGCTTGAGCATATTTTGCTTAGCCACCGCCACGCGCACCGACTCATGTAAGCCCTCGATCAAGGGCTCGACGCTCTCGCTGATGACCTCAGCGATCGCTATCTCGATCGGAATTTTCAGATCATTCGCGACTAAGTCGTCGGCGTGCGCTTCTGCCGCAAGCTGCGCGCTCGCCGACTGAGCCGCTGCCGCGTTTTCCGCTGCCAAGGCATTTGCGGCAACCAGATCTTGGCGCTTGGCGATGTCAATTTCCGGCATATCGCCGTCTTTGGACTCGCCGCGGGCCCAGGCAGCCATCGCGTCGGCGTTCTGCCTATCGAACTCAGAAAGGGCAGCGGCCGCGCTTGCAGCCTCCTGATCCCGGCCGACCAGACGCTGCTGCGCAATCCGCAACTGCTTTGCGCGCTCTTCGCACGACGTCTTTTTGTCGAGCAGGTCTTGTAGACGTGCGCGCGCCGGAGACAACGCGGCGGTTGCAGTTTCGAGCTTATAAAGTTTTCCCATTGGGGTTCCTCTCGTTAGACCGGCATTTCATGTTGGTGGACCGATTTCGCCGCGCTGTTGGCGGTGCCATTCAACAGAGCCCTTCGCCCATTCCTTGGTGATCGGCTGCGGCTTGTCGTTGTCGAGGGGAAACGGCCACGTTCCATTGGCTTTCATCGCAGCCGTCTCCTGGCGGGCGATCTCAAGCATGGCTCGGCTGCCAGACCAGTCCTGCAGGATCAAACCCGTCACCGCACCACTCACGGCGTTGGCGATGTCTTCATGACCAAGGGCGTCGATCGAATCCTTACCGCTGCGCGCGGTGCGACGCTCGAGGCTACAGATCTGGGTTACTAGTTTAGGGTGGTCCAGGAGCTCGACGCGGACACCGTTGATCAGCGGTAGCATCTCGCAGTAGAGATCGGACTTCGGCTTCGCGCTAGGCTCGTAGATGATGCCATGAGTTTCAAAGCGTTCGCGCGGCCATAGCCCGGCGTACTTGTCTCCCTGAACCTTTTTGAGACCATAGGTTTTCAAGAGCTTGGCAAAATCCGCGGTCACCTGCTCGGGAGAAAATGGCGGTTTAGCTTCGCGTACAGCATCCAGAACGGCCTTCTCACCTTCTCGATGCGCGATCGCCAGGGTCATGGAATCGGAACTGCCGCCGCTCGGATCGACGAAGGCGACGTAGCTTAAGCCCTTTGTCGGGGGTAACTCGTGGCGGCGCTTGATGACGCAGGCCTCGACGGCTTCGCGCGAAACGAACGCCTCGATGTCGCTCCTGAATTCCGCGCCATATTCCGCCGCGGCATTCGCCGGGTCGCGCTCAAAGGCATCGCTGATGACCGACGCCGGCACACTGGGGTTCATCGTCGTGGTGCTGGCGCGCCAGACCAACACCGGCGCATCGTTCTGACCGAAGTATTTCCGGAACGTGTCATACAGCGCGCCGCGCTTGGCGTAGGGGCTGCTCGCGCACAGCAGCATGGCGTCCGGCAACATGGTGGTCATGCTCGGCCGGAGGGCGGCCAGGATCTCAACGTCAGGGCTGGCGCTGTCGTCGCCCTGCCAGAACGCAATCTCGTCACAGAGGGCCGCGACCAACGTGTAACCGCGGACGCTGCGAAAATTCGCGGTGCTGATCTCGATCGAGATACCGTTGCAGAGATCAATTCGGTCTTGCGTGATCTCGCCGAGGACCATGGCGGCGATCATGGGCGTCTCGGTGATCAACGCGGTGATGTATCTGAAAATGACGCGAGCCTGCCGACGATCGGCAGCGATGACGAGGACGGTGCCACGTTCGCCAGGCACCAGACGGTCCGACCAGACCTTAAACACGGCGAGATAGACCGCAATCAACGCGAGGATGAGAGACTTGCCACCGCGGCGCCCGACGATCAGCCAAGCTTCGATGTAGCCCGAGGCTAACGGCGCGGTGCGGCCGGTGCACTTCCGGAAGATTTCCAGCTGCGCGGGGGCAAGGGTAAGGCCAAACAGCGCCGACAAGAGGACGCACCAACAGGCGAAGCTAACAGGATCCCTGAACCAGCGGGCAAACAGGTCATGATGGCGCATCGCGTCCAGGATGGTCACGATGGGCTGCGCAGAATGGCCGGCTGCGGTGCTCATTCAGCAGCCTCTGCGGGCCGCGGCGCCTGCGACGCGAGCCATTCCGTAATAGACGGGACCGCCGGCTTGTTCTTCGTAGCTTTCGCCTTAAGCCGAAGCAGAATGCGCCTGGACTCGCTGGTCAGCCTGATGGCCTCATCAGCATCGACGGGTCCGCAGGCCACGATGGCCTCGCGAATTTGTTCGCTACGAAGCGCTAGGGCGGCAGCTTGAGCCACTAACTCCCTGTCGATTGCCGAAAGGGGTCCGCCGACTTCCGCCGCCAACTCCTCGATCAGTGTGCGATATCGCCGGGACGAGCGCGTACGCGCGTCAAATCGCGGCAGGCTAATTCCGGAAGCAGTTTTGCGAGTGGATCGTCGGGCAGCGGTAGGCATCTTCGTCCTGAAAATGGACTGGAGCCTGGCACTGCCTCCCCCGAGCGGCGCGTGTCGGGGACGGGGTGCGCATTACATCGGGCGCACATCTGGTGAGAATCAGTACATGCATCGGGCTAACATTTCAATAATCAGTCGTGCATGGGGAGTGCTTGAGATCAAAGCGGCATCGAGCCACAGTTTCAGAAGATCAACGGCCAGGATCAGAAGGCCTACATTCTCTCGGTCAACGTCAACCGTCGCCACATGACTGTTGCGCAGCGAGCGATGGCGACGGCTTTGATCTATCCGAGTCCCGAGAAGGGCGGCAGGGGAAAGAAGTCCGCAAACTCTAAAGAAACTTTAGGGTTTAGCACGATGAGGTTGTCACAAGCGCGTTCGGTTCTTTCCTATTCCAGACCGCTTGCGGAATCAGTGCTGTCGGGAGCCGCATCTCTCGATGATGCCCATCACCAAGTCCAAGTCGCGACCGGCAAGATCAACAACGACACGATCCGGCTACGCAAGCTGCGCGATTATCGACCTGATCTCGCTGAGCGCCGCCTTGCTGACGAATACGACGCGGCGCAGGAACGGGGGGAAGTCGCATCCGGTTCAGTCCGCACAGACATCATTCCCGGGCAGAACGATGTTCGTCCTGCTACCGCAGCCGAGGTCCTTGGCGACGGCGCTAATAAACTACTTCATGAAGCTCGACTCATCCGCGACGCGGAGGTGGCAGAACCAGGCATCGTGCGTCGCGCGCTCGACGAAAAGCTGGCGGCAGGAGAAGAACCAACGAAGGCCGCCCTCCGCCAGACTGTGCAAACTTTCCGCGACGGATGCGTTGTGCGCAGCAGCGGCTGCTTAGATGCGCTCCCAAAGGATGGCGCCGGTCGATCGAATCTCGGTGTTACCTTCATTGCCGGGGATCATGGCCTGCAGACTGACATGCCGACCGACAATAGCCGCCATCTCGACCTGCCAGCTGTCACCCAACGCGAAATAGTTGCCCAAGGCCCAATCATGGTCGCCGATTGCGGGGGCTAGCACGATCCCGACGTCGAGATCGCTGCTGGGCTTGGAGCCGCCTTTCGGACCTCTGCTTCCGAAGATCCAAAGCTCACGAATGGCCTCATTTCCCGAGGCCCAATCGATTAGCGCCTGCTTCCACCCTGATTTGAGCTCTCTCTCGTCAATCGCGGTCATATGCGTTCCAGCACGTGAGCGACCTGCACTGCGGGACCATTTGCGTTGGCCGCGCCCACCTCACCGCGCAAGCGCTTGCGAGCATGGGGGCGCGAGAGACCGGTTCGATCAACCCACCGGCGACATAGTCCAGCGCAGGCGGATCGGCAAGAGCGCGACGAAACATCACGGGTGACTGCGGCCAGCTACCCCAAGCGCGACAACACGCGCTTGACGGTTACCGCGTGCCACTGCCCGCCGGCGGGTGTCGGTATTTCGCGGGCGTTCAGCTCTGCTGCCATCTTACGATGCGACATGCCGGCAAGCTCGGCGAACACCGGCCGCAGTTGCTCAGCACGTTCCTTCGCATCGTCACGGTTCTGGATGCCCTTTGCGTTGAGACCACCCAACTTGATGCCCTGTGCCTTCTTCGCTGCCAGGGCATCACGCGTGCGCTGGGAAATCACCCGGCGCTCTTTCTCGGCGATAGCGGCATACAGGTGCAGCATGAACGGATCCGCATCCGCGCCCAACTCTGCCACGATGAACGGCGTCCTGTGCGACATCAGACCGCTGATGAAGTGGACGTCCCGGCTAAGCCGATCGAGCTTGGCGACAATGATCGGCGCCTTGTTCTGCCGAGCGACCTTGAGCGCTGCGGCAAGCTGCGGACGCCGTTCGAGCGCATCCGCGCCTTTACCAGTTTCGACTTCCTGAAAAGTCTCGATTAGCGAAAACCCTTCTGCCTCTGCAAACCGGGCGAGCGCTGCCTGCTGCGCTTCCAGACCCAGGCCCGAGCGACCTTGTTGAGCAGTGCTAACCCGAACGTAGGCGATAGCGGTTTTCATGGCCCGGCCCCTAAGTGAAACACTGCAACGAACGTTGCTATGTTGCACATGAGGGCCGTAACACGTCAATAGATATGTTACAGCATTCCTAGAAATGAGATTTTTAGACCAAATTCTGACGTTAGGGATGCTACTTGGTCCAACCGGGTGACTAGGCGCTCAGGGGCCTGAGCGCCGGCTCGGGCCTCAGCCGCACGTCGGGCCGGCAGCCCTAGCGGCTTGGATTTTTATTTCGGCCAGCGCGTGGGCTTAGGACCAGCTTTCACCTCCAAAATTTAGGCTTTGAATTTTGCCCCTCCCTTCCATGACCGGTTGCGATGAGGCGATGGCTTAAAACGGGGGAAGGGCGTTCGAGGACGGTTTCGACGATCCGAGCCCTCAGTGGTTACCTCTTCACCCCACCGATGATCTTATGGATTTGGTTGGGCGAGAAGTGGTGATGGCGATCGGTTTGAGTGTCTATGTGACTGTGCGCAGGAATTGTCGATTGTGCGCGTTTCGATTGACCATAGCTTCGCCCCCTTCATCCCGTGAGTATGGTAAGGCGCCTTGCTGCCTCCCGCCTCTTCCGGCCGCTGACCAAGCGGAGGCTGTTGCCAGCCCGATTACTAGGTATCCCTTCCCGGCAAGCCGGATTGGCAGTGTCCCTGCCAATATCCCGAGCGCTTTCTTCGGCGCGCTCTGATCTTTTTCTCATCAAGCGTTCCGAGTGGTCGTCTCGGCTGAGCTTGATGGGTCGTTTCACCGTTCCGAGGGTTGCTCGGCTATCAATGGTCGCGGGGCCTATGGGTCACGGTTTTCCGCACTGTATTGTTTCCGATCGCTCGAAGGCGTGTAGCGTCCGGCTCGCTGCCACCGATTGAGCGTGTGGCGCGCTGCGGTCATCCATCATCGGCAGCTTGCGCTCGCCGGCGACAGGATCATGGCCGATCTCGACCTGTCGCTATTCTCGCGACGGCCGACCGTGTTTCGTTGATTGCAGCGGGAACCACCGAGCAGACCCGCAATCGCGGACGCCACGGCCGACCGAACGCGGTGGTTCGGTCAGTCGCGCGCGCCCTCGCTAAATGCTCGAGCTGCGGCAGTCCGTGTTTTGTGGGCGCCGAGGTCAGTGCCATCGGCGGATCGCGCATAATGCAGCCCGTCGACCTGATGTATCGTGCCGAGAAAATTCCGGCCGAAGTAGACGTCGACACTTGTCTCAATCTCATCTGAGGAGTATTTGGAGACTTGTGCTGGCGAGCACTGCATTTTGCGATTGGCCCTGCCGTTTCCCGCGGCGGGGCTTCGCATTTGAGGGTCAGGAGGTCGGTGCATCGCACACCTCCCTGGAAACCGAGACCGCTCTTGGACCACGGCCGGCGTCGACAACGTCAAACTCGACCAAATCGTCCGGACGCAGTGTAAGCTCGCCGTCCACGCGACAAGATTCTTGAAGGTCGCTGCGGTGAATAAACACTTCGCCGCCGCCATCGACTATGACGAAACCAAAACCTCGATCGCTGAAGAATTTCACCCTGCCACTGGAGCGCATCAAGCGGCCCTCCGTGCGGCAACGGCTTCGGCAAATGAGCGGCTTTCGAGCGGACTGGCAGCGCCTTCGTGCCAGCCGAGAGCAAACAAGCCATCGTCGCGCTGGATCACCAAAGGGAACGGGTGAAGAACGGAGTTCGGGACTATTTCGGGACTTTTCGATCCGAACGACTCAATTTGGCGCCGTTCTGTTCCGATTTCACGTTTGAGGCTTTGTTGCCCCTCCGTAAAAAACGCCTTATTTATAAGGGGTTTATTGGTCGGAGCGAGAGGATTTGAACCTCCGACCCCTAGTCTCCCAGTCTCGCTGTCTTCAATTGCACCAGCCATCAGCAGATAGCAAGAGCCTCGTAACACGCGATTTTCCGCCCTTATTTTTAGGTCGGTTTTTGCATTGGCCCTCAACAATTGTCTCTGGCGTGTTTCCCCGGTGCTTCCCCGGGGACTTCCGGAGGCACTCATGAGAAACCAAACGATAACGAAGAGCCTGGTCGACGGCTTAGAAGCCCGCGCCACGGAATACAGTGTTTGGGACGCCAAACTTCCTGGATTCGGCGTGCGTGTTCGGCCAACCGGCAGCATGTCTTTCATCGTTGTCTATCGCGCCGGCTCGGGGCGGTCCGCGCCATTTCGACGATATACGATCGCCTCGGTCGGAAAATTAGCGCCAGAGGCCGCCCGGATTCGGGCGAAGCAGATACTGGGGAAAGTGGTCAATGGTATTGACCCGGCGAACGAGAAAGCTCGCGAGCGGGGCACCGCCACAGTCGGCGAACTCGCGGACCTATTTGTCAGACACCATGCTGATAAGAAATTGAAACCAAGCACCTGCAGCTATTACCGCCTGCTCGTCGAAACAATCATAAAGCCGGCCTTCGGCTCCACGAAATCCGACAAACTGTCCCGCGCTGCTGTATCCCGGCTTCACTCAGGCATGAGCAAACACCGCGTGAATGCGAATCGCACGCTAACGTTGCTCAGTGGCATTTATGCATATGGCGGGCAGATTGGCGAAGTGCCGGAGGGCTACAATCCTGCCAGAGGAATCGAGAAATTCAAGGAGGCCTCCCGAGAACGGTTCCTAAACGGGGATGAACTCGGCAGACTTGGCGCAGCGCTCCAGGAAGCTGAAACGGTCGGGATCCCGTGGGACGTCGACAATGGCCCCAATTCAAAACACGTTCCCAAATTGAAGCGGGTGACGATAGTTAGCAAATCGGCCGCGGCTGCATTGAGGCTCCTCGTGCTGACGGGGTGCCGCCTGCGGGAGATTCTTCACCTCAAGTGGGAGTACGTCGATTTCGAGCGCGGCGTATTGTTTCTGCCGGATAGCAAAACGGGTAAGAAGACAGTCGTATTAAACGCTCCGGCCTTGGCGGTGCTCGCGGGCCTCGAGCGTATCGGCCCGTACGTCATACCAGGCGATAATATCGAGAAACCCAGATCTGATCTGAAGCGCCCGTGGGCGGCGGTTTCAACACGCGCCGGCCTGCAGGGCGTCCGTCTACACGACCTACGCCACACCTATGCAAGCTTCGGCGTCGGCGGCGGGCTCGGCCTTCCAATCATCGGAAAATTACTCGGACATGCCCAGGCGTCGACGACCGCAAGATATGCGCATCTCGACAATGACCCACTGCGAAGGGCTACTGAGAAAATAGGCGCGGAGCTCTCTGCGGCGATGGGTGAAAATATTTATGATACCGCCGAAGTGGTGCCGATGAGGTCGAGCGATTTCGTACCCCGCCAAAGCAGCGGCTAACCAACGATCAGAAGCTGCAGGACGGCCGTCACCGCGCGCCATTCCCTGCGTATTGATTTTTGGCCATTACTGTCTATGCTAGAGGTCGGCAAGCGCGCAGTGTGCATCAGTCCCTAGGTTATTTTGAGAGAGTCGTTTGCCTCGTCATGTCTCTCGACCAAAGGACCTACGATGCCCGAACCCTTCCTTTGCACCAAACAGGCCGCGCGTCGGCTTCATCTTTCCCCGGCAACGCTCGAGCGTATGCGCGTACGTGGTGACGGCCCCCCGTTCCTTCGGGTGTCACAGACGCGCATCGTGTACGACTGCGAAATGCTGGACGCATGGGCGCGCAGCCGCCGCTGCACTTCGACCAGTGAGCGCGCGGCATAATTGCCGCGCCACATGACGTGCCCTCGCCTCGCACGTGGAAGACGCTCCTCGGGCGCTACAAATCGGAGCACCACCTCGGCCACACGTCGCCAGAACCCCAGGAATTTAGCTAGGCCGAATCAAACGACAGTCTCGTTAAGCCAAGGGCCAAACAAGCGATTGGCCCCGCCAGCGTGTGGAGCGCTGAAACGAGGCCAATCGAAAGTCTTCATACCATGGGTAATAATACCAGAAACGCCGATGGCGTTCAACGTCCTTCCTTTGCTGAAATCACCCGTTGCTTGTCGTCCTCGCTGTTTAGCGGGGTATGGAAATGAAAAGCCCAACAAAAAGAGAATGGGCTATCACCCTCGCCGAAAGCGATCAGCACGTCTTCCCACTCGTGCCGAACGGCAAGGAGCCGGCGTTACGCGGCGATTGGAAAGAACTCGCTTCGAACGATCCGGGAAAGGTAGCCGCAAGGTGGACGCGCAGAACGACAAACGATGATCTGAACTACAACATTGGAATAAGGACGGGCCTTCCACTCCGCGGCGGTTTTCTCGTCGTGATCGACGTAGACGTAAGGGACGGGAAGCCGGGACGCCAAGCACTGGCAGATTTAGAAGCCAGGCTTGGCGCGCTTCCACCGACGTTTAAGGTCCGCACGGCCAGTGGCGGAGAGCATTGGTACTTTTTGTCACCCTATCCTCTCAGCAATAGCCAATCGAAAATTGGGCCTTGTCTCGATGTGAAGGGCCAGGACGGCTACGTGGTCGGCCCGGGAAGCACGATCAACGGCGAAGAATATACGCTCCTGGATGTCCGAGAGATTGCTGCGCTGCGGGCTCCCTACGTAGAATTATGCGGCCGTCCGAGGAAAAGGACACAACTCGACCGCGCGATTTCGCTCGTGGAGTTGGACCAAGAAACGCACATCAGCCAAGCGGTCGTATACCTCTCTGCTGGAGCTCCGTTGCACGGCACCTACAGGGTTGCTTGTCGCGTCCGCGGATACGGCGTCAGTCGCGACATATGCCTCGACCTGATGATGGAACATTGGCCGCCGGCCGAGGCTAAAGGGGAAGCGCACGTCGCGTTCCGTGTCGACAACGCCTACCAGTACGCACAGGACCCCTTAGGTATCGACTGCGCCGAAGTAGAATTCGAGCCCGTGAAGATCGCCGATCGCCGCGCCGATACGACGGCCCCGCTACCGGGCGCGTGGCAGCAGCCAGCGGACCTTTGGGAACAAGATAAAGCCCCCGATAACATTCCCGACGGTATCGTGCCTCACTATGTCGAACGCTTCAGCCGTGATCGCGCACGGCGCCTCGGCGTGGACGATGGCGCCATGACGGCCGCCACAATAACGTCGATGAGTGCGCTGGTGCCGGCCGGCAACAACCTTCACCTGCGCCAACACAGCGACTCCTGGTCCGTTAAAAGCGTCATTTGGACCGCGATCATCGGAGATCCTGGCACAGCGAAGTCTCCCGCCGTAAATGCGGCCATGGCCTTTCCGAAGGCCGTGGAAAAGCTTTGGCGGGAGGAGTTCGCGAAAGAAAAAGAGCGCTTTGGGCATAGCCAGCCGGCCGACAACGGCGGACGACGTAAACGGAATGCCAAGAATCCCGGGGCCAGTCCTGCCCTGGCGCCGGGCCAGGAGGAGTTGGCGCCGTCGGCCGAACCGTTCAGTGACGACGACCTCATGCGCTCTCTCCCAACGGAGCCGCGGCTTCGCAGAAAGGTCGTCAACGACGCAACCACGGAAGCTTTAGGCGGCGTCCTGGCCAACTGTCCCGATGCTGCACCCATATTGCTGCATTCCGACGAGCTCGCAGGAATCATTGGCGGTATGGACGCGTATCGCTCGCGCGGAAGCAAAGACCGTCCTTTCTTTTTGTCCGCAAAAGAAGGCGCTTCGTTTGCCATCGACCGGAAATCCAGTGGCACGACGCTGGTCCCGGCGTTGGCGATCGGAATCTTAGGCACCATCCAAGACGATAAATTGAGCAAAATTGCCCCCACTCTCACCGACGATGGATTTCTTCAGCGCTTTGCCCCCGTCATGATCCGCAAGACTGGCAGAGGCGAGGACATTCCCGACAATCGGGATCTCGACAGCTCCGTGCCACGCGTCGCTCTCGCGCTCGTTGAACTGGAGACGACAGATTATCGGCTCGCGCCTGATGCGGCGGCGGAACTAGATGCGATTGAAGATTTTAAGGCGAGTGAATACGATCGATTTGATCTCTCGCCGGCCTTGAAGACTTGGCTAAGTAAAACGCCGAACGAATTCGGGCGCTATTGTCTGGCCTTCCACCTGATTGAATGGGCCACCGGGATCGATCCCGCCCTCGGCGTATCGCCTGAACCGCTGGTACCCCGCAATACGGCCGTTCGTGCGCGTAGATACGTTCAGGAATTCCTCTACGCCCATGCGAAGTACGTATACGGCACCGTCATGACCAAGGCGCAGGATGATGACGACGTCCGATGGGTCGCGGGTTACATCCTGACGCGTGAGCTGGCTACCATCACCGCGCGGGAAATCGGTCGTGCCTATCGGTCGCTCCGCGGCTCCGACAAGCGGGCCAAGCTCAAGGCCGTTATGTCGACGCTCGCCATGCAGGATTGGGTCAAGCTCACCAACGAAACGCGAGGTGAATGGAAAGTAAATCCAGCCGTGCACGACGGCCGATTCCGAACGATCAAAGAGTCTGAAGCTAGGCGACGTGCCGCGGTCAAAGCCGAAATCGCCGCAACGGTCGAGACTATCAGATCAGCCAGGGGGAACGAATAATGGTTTGGGCTGTCACCGCTGTCACTTACGCGCGAAATAAAATAGCGTTTCCTCTCTCTTTATATCCACTCCTCTCATTTGCTTCTTTCTCTATGGCTGCCTTAAGTGACAGCGGTGACGATTTTCAGTTCGAATCCGCAAGAACTAGCCTCGCATGTCGCTTTTATAGCATTTCCGACAGGAGTATCGCCCATGGCTGAACTCCCGAAGAAGGTTCAAATCGGCTGGCAAGTCTTTCGGCGCCGCGAAGCCACATCCGAGTACATCACGCGATCGGGCATGTGCATCGACCTTGTTCGGTTCGACGCTCTGTGCGCGACCTGCGGCGCACCGTTTGCGGCCAAGGTCACTAAAACCGGCTGGCGCCGCAAGGAGCTCTCACGGCGTTGCGAGCGCCACCGCGCGCCCGGCGTATGGGTGAACAACGACAAGCCGCCTGTCCCGATCGCAGAGATGCCCTGGTGGGCCAAACCAGCCCCGTGGAGCAAGAGACGCCCGAAGAAGGCACCAAGGAGGAAGCCCGTAGCGCCACGGACGCGCCTGCAGCGGCCACAGCAGCCCGTAAAAGCGCCAACCGAACCGCCGCGGCCCTCTTTCCTGGACTGAGGGTCGACAGTCGAGGACGACTTGCAAGCTCAGCAGACCGGCGGCAACGTAGGGTGCGTTCTTACTTAGGTAACTTTCATGTTTGATCGTTTGCTTTTATCGGCCGTGGTCGGGGTAGTCGTCACCTGCACCATTTTTCCATCATCCGCTAACGAGCGACTAGGCCTTGCAGTTCACCGACTTGTCGACGCCTGCGTCGGCACAGTTATTGAAACACCAGGTGCTATGGAACGCATCGCGCGCCTGGGTCGTACGGCGACAAGCATTTGTTCTTGCGCCGCTGAAGCTGCTGTCGTCACGAGCAAACCCCCTGAAGCAGGATTCGATGCGTGGGCTGCGGAGAGCAAGTTCAAAAATCTGCTAGTTATGTGCACGAAGGCAGGAAGCCAATAAGAGACGAACCCTGCAACAGTCGGCGGTCGTGAAGCAATGGCCAAAAATAGGCCTGACCTCGACGATTGCGAACAACCGTACCCCGCAATGACAGCGGCGAACTGCGGTTCGTACCCCGCAACAAATGCGGCTTAACTACGAATCACGCCACACAAGACTTTCGTATTTTCTCTCACCCGGAAAATTTATCCACAGCACCGCTAAAACCAACAAAAACGACATCCCCGAACGATCGCATTCAATAAGCATCGAAATTTTGTTGACTTTGTCGACACAAAAACACAGCACAAATCAAGATTGACTGCCGGCCACAAGTTGACGCGCCCTCATGCTTCCAACCACAGGAGCAACCGATGGCACGACAGCTTCGTGAACTGCCCTGGATTGCCAAACGATCGAACGGAATCTGGTACGTTCACTGGTACGATAAGCGCGCCCGTCAGACGCGCCGCTGTAGCCTAAAGACCAAAGACCTTGCCGACGCGTACCACATGTTTGAGCGTTATCTCGCTAAGTGGCGGGCGACGCCGGCGGAGAAGCCTCGTGGCATGAACGTCACGCACGTCACCGTCACCAAAATTCTGGACTTCTACATCGCAAGGCACATAGACCGCGAACGCATTGATGTGAAGCGGCCGCGCTCCGCACGTCCCTATATCGAGATGTTCTTCAAAGACACGCCGCTGAACCGGATCCGGCTCCAAGCCTGCGCGGCTTACATAGACGCCCGCCGCGCCGGTCAAGTGCGGCCGGCCCTTGGCAGGCGCTCCACGTTCATTGGCCGCGATGGTTCGATCCGCCGCGAGCTCCTAATCTTGCGCACCGCGGCGCGCTACGCCCTCAAACACGAGTTGATCTGTCACAGCGACATGCCTCTGATTGAGGCGCCGCCAGAGCCGCCATCTCGAACTGTCTATCTCACCAAGGCCGAATTTAAATTGGCCCACGAGACCGCTAAAGGCGAGTTGAAGGATTTCATCACCCTCGCCTATTACACGGGCGCGCGCCGGGGCGCGATCGAGAACCTGACAGCGGGCCAAGTGGACTTCGACGGGGGCCATATCCATCTTCAACCGGACAATGCTACCGCGAAGCAGCGCCGCTCAAAGAAGCGCAAGGCCATCGTTCCGATCACACGTCCCCTGCTTCCGGTGCTGACCCGCCTTACCGCCGGCCGCGGACCGAACGAACGCCTTTTGCCGGAAAAGGACTTCTACACGCCGTTCAATCGGCATCTGAAGCGGCTGGGCCTCGCCGCCAAAGGCTTCCCGCACATCCTGCGGCACACGCGGGCCACTCACCTGCTCCAGGCCGGCGTCTCGATATACGACGTCGCCAAGCTGCTCGGCGATACGACCGCGACGGTGGAGCGCGTGTACGGCCACCACAGCTGCGAGAGTTTGGGAAAGAAGCTGGATGAGTTTGAGGACGCGTGAAGCTCCACCATTGGGAGTCGCCATCGAAGTGGGAGGGCTTACGCAAGTCGCCGAACCGCCGCTGACTGCGGCAGGGAATCAATTGTCGAAGAAGCTAGAGCATCGGGCGTTCATTTGAATCCATATCCAGCGGCATTGAAGTAGTTTGAGCACTCTTGGGGCGTGAAGATGGCGCAGATGTTGCCGATGGCCTTCCAAAGCTCGTCGATGGTTCTGACAGCCCTGGCGCGTAGATGGGCCTTGAGCTTTGCGAAGGCCATTTCGATGGGATTGAGATCGGGACTATAGGGCGGCAGGAACAGCAGCCATGCGCCTTGCGCCCGGATCGCTTTTTCGGCCCGCTCGCTTTTATGGCTGGAGAGGTTGTCGAGGATGACGACCTCGTCTGGCTTGAGGGCGGGCGCAAGCTGGGTTTCGACATAGGTCTCGAAGATCACGCGGTTCATTGGAGCATCGATGACCCAAGGGGGCGATGAGGCCGTCGCACTTGAGGCCCGCCACGAAGGTCTGCGTGCCCCAATGGCCGAAGGGAGCCTTGCTGTTCAACCGCGTGCCTTTTGTTGAGCGTCCGCGCAGGCGCGTCATCTTTGTTGTCGTGCCTGTTTCATCGATGAAGACCAGCCGCTCGCGCTGATCGCGCATGATGGGCTGGCGGCCGTCTCTCCACGCGGCGCGAGCCCTGGCCAATTCAGGCCTGTCTTGTTCGCTGGCCCGAAGAGTTTTTTTTGAAGCTGAGCCCGCAGGCGATCAGAAACTTCGAAAGGGTCGACGGGTCGGCTTTGACGCCTCTGGCTTTCGACAGTTCTTTCGCCAGCTCAGGCATGGTGATGTCATCGCGGGCCGCCACAGCAGCGAGAATAAAGTCCCGGTGGGGCGCGAGCTTGCCATGCCGGAAGCCGCCGCGAGGCCGTGGATCAACCCGGCCGGTCTGCCGCCAGAGGCTCATCAAATTGACGACGAAAGACACCGAAGTTCCGAACCGCTCCGCCGCATGGTGGCAGGAATGCCCCGCCTCGACATGCGCCACAACACGTTCACGAAGGTCGTTCGACAAAGGATGCGGCATGGCAAATCACCTCCGCATACTTTGAATCATCTTCAGCCCGATTTGGGAATCGCCTCCGATTCCAAATGACAGCCCGATGCTCTAGTCGGCCTCACCCGTTCGGCGCCGTCATCGAAAGCTAACAAACCAAACGGTCCCGCGGGTTTATGTGCCTGTTGGCGTTGTTCTTGTGCTTGCTGCTCGAGCGCTGCTTCTTGCTGCGGCTTCTTCTCTACGTATCGCTTATGGCGGTCGCGTTCAGCGGCCTTCTTACGTCGTTCGGCAGCCTCGGCCTTCTTTTCAGTTTCCCGCCGGTGCTCTGCCTGTCTTGCGCTTTCAATGGCATTTACCGAAGCAATGTGAGAATGATCCTGTGGAGATGTCGGTTGTGACTCGAGAGTGGTTGTAGTTGCTGCCTGTACGAGGGGAGCCGATGCCGGCGCGGGGGGACTCGGCGCCATTTCCGTAGGCGCTGGCAGAACAACTCTTGCGGCGGGAAGTGATTTCGCCGCCAACTTGGGTTGAGACGCATGCTGAACAGGTTCGAGCGCGGCTCGTCCAAGCAATATGCCACCGCCAAATCCAATTCCAATCAGCAGGGCTGCTGTTGCCACACCCGAGAAAAAAATCCGTTCCCTAAAGTTTCATTCGTTTACCAGCGAGCGGCACCTATGTTCACCCTTTCACACTCGGTCGCCGCCACTAGTTTGGCGGGACTGCTCTGTTTAGCCGGCCTCTCAACTCACGCTGAAACTATCTTAGGCAAGCCGCGCATTGTAGACGGCGATACCGTTGAGATTGGTGAAAAGAAGATCAGACTTCTGGGCCTCGACGCGCCGGAGACGGAGCAATTGTGTCTGGATGCCAAGGGTGAGAAATGGGCGTGCGGCATCGCGGCGCGCGATGCTCTTACGGCTTTCGCCAAGAACCGGCCGTGGTCCTGCAATGTGTCTGGCAAGGATCGCTACGATCGTTTTCTCGCGTCATGCTCAATCCCCGGCCAAAACATCAATCAATGGATGGTCCGATATGGATGGGCGCTCGCGTTCGTGAAGTATTCCCACCGCTATATCGGTGATGAGGCGAAGGCCCACGACGCTAAGGCCGGAATATGGGCCGGCGCGTTTATCGCCCCTTGGAACTGGCGATCACGCAGCAAACAGACTGTCATTCTCGGAGCTGCGTCTGTACCAGCTCACGCTCAAGAATTGTTGCTGGAAGCGGTGTCGTCGCAGGAAGCTCCAGATCGAACCTGCACCATCAAGGCCGGTGTGAGCCACGGCAATTGTATCTATCACCTCTCCGGTGATCGGTGGTACGCGAAGATGAAGATGGATAAGCCAGACCGGCGCTGGTTTTGTTCTGAGCAAGAAGCCGAAGCCGCCGGATGCAGGGCGCCGAAGCGGTAACCACCGCGGCAGGGTGATTTGATGAGTGATGCTGAATGCAAAGGCCAACCGGCGGAGCCGAGATCTCTTCACGATCTTCCCGTTGATATCGCGATTAGGCTTCGGTGGGTGCTGCGAGACATTAGAGCTGGCCGAATAAAGCTGATCGCGCCCTCGAGCGATGATTTGAGATCGCTTGCAGAGCTCGGTTTGGTCACCGTGGATAACGACAAGCTTATCCTGACGGAAGCAGGATATTCAGCGATTGGCAGCCCGAAATAGAAAACCCCGCCGGAGCAGGGTTCTGTGCTTCTGAGCCGCGGCAACGCAGATCAATCTCATCAGCTATCCGAAACCGCCCCCGCCCCTCGACCCGGTTGAAGCGATGAATGCGGAACGGTCTTCCGGCACCTGCGTTTTGCTGAGGTGTATCAACAATGTCCAATGTCTGAACGCGCTTTGGAGAATGATCATGCGAAAAAATCTGTTTCCCGCCGCCGCTTTGGCCATGATCGGATTCACTGTTCCCGCGTCGGCAGCCGACGTCGGCTACGTTCAGGAACCGGTGACCGAGATCTATACCCAGGCTGGACCGCTGCCGCTTCAGGCGGCAGTCGATATCGCCAACGGAATCGGGCTGGTTTCCGTGTCAAACACGAACAAATGGGGCAACGAGTGGCAGGTCGAGGGCTATGACGTTGCCGGAAGCTATATGGAAGTCGATGTTGACGCGCGCACCGGCGCGATCGTAAACGTCAATAGGTGACGTCGGTCGTAGGCGCCCAAGCCAGGCCGACGAGACGGCCGAATCGATCAATGAGCAAGGTCGAAAGAGCTGTAGCTCCCGGAATAGAAAGCCCCGCCGGAACAACGCATGTTGAGCAGGTCAGAAGAGAGAGAACGCCCGCAATTGCGGTAAACTTGCCGCTGAAGCGAAGGATTTGCCTTCAAAGATCCAATACGAGCGAATGCAGGAAGCCTGGCTCGCACTTGCCGAGGAGGAAGACTGGCTAGATGGTCTAATACCACCCCATAAATAGAAAACCCCGCCGCAGCGGACCCTCAACAAGAAGCAGTAGCCGCGGGAATGCAGGCGACTCCGATACGGTCGCTAGTGGTTCATCTGCCGTTTCCGCATTTGGGGACGGTCGTCTTCGTCGCCATTTACATCTGAGTTGGTCGACGCCGTCGCCCCAGACGTCGCCGCGACAAAAGGAGGGTTTGATGAACAAGCGTAAGGACTTGTCTCACATCCGAACACTGATAAAGGCGCGTGGGCAGGAAGTCCCCTCCCGACAGGGGGATAAAGAGCCTTCCCTCGATCCCAGGGACGCCATGGCGGATATCCGAACACTGGCCCGTGTCGCCTTAGAGAGCGAGGACACCGCCGTCATGAAGCGCGATTTAGAGATGATCCTGCTTATTGTGGAGAAGGCTTTGCCGAGCGGGCCAGAAAACCCCTCCGAAGCGATCTTCGGGGCGTAACTCCCGTTGACGGCAACGCGGTGAAGTGGGCGCAAGAGGGATCAATGAAACGGAAGCGGACTAGCTCGAGGTGACAGGCACCCGGCACAAAGGCTTGGAGAGGCGAGGATGGACTGGATTATCGTAGCCGGGTCGTGGTGCTTGGGGGCGCTGATTGGTGCCCTTGTGGGCTGGTTTTGGTCTACCAATCTGGATAATCCAGTAGCTCCCCGGATTCTAGCTGCCGCGGTCTCTGCGCTCGCCGGCAGTTCAGTTCTCGCGATGTTCAGTTTCCTGGCGGGACTTAATGGGCCAACCCATGAGTACTGGTTCTATCCGATAGGTCTCTTTTCGGGCTTTACCTTTGTAATGGTCCTCGATTCCATCGCTTTCGAGTATACGACCGGGCAGCCCCGCAAATCGCAACGCAAGCGACGCTGAAAATCCAAACTGAGACGCTGCCCGTGTGCTTTCCGAGGAGCAAGACTGGTTAGATGGTGAGCTGCCACCTCAAAAATAGAAACCCCGCCGGAGCGGGGTTAGCGGGCTAAAATGATAATCAGGATGGCGCTAAAGTTTCCCCGGCGGATGCATCCAATCGAGATCGCAACAATCGGGGCGACATACCCACCGCAAGTCCGATTCTTAGCGACGTCGTGATCGAATCTGGATCAGATATTTTTGTCAGGTTGAATGCTGCAGTTAGCTTTGTCCAATATTGAATAGCCCAATTCAATGAAGCCCGCTTGCCTCAAAATGAAGCGGCTTCGGTCATGCTTTCGAACGCGATCATCCCGACCGGAGTTTACGTCGTGTGGCCGGGGTCGATGTTTTTCGGCGTTTTTTTCTCTCGCTGTGGTGTCATTTTAGCCGGATCTGGTTTTCCGGGGACACCGCGCGGACCAAGTTGTTCTCGCTGAATATCGTCTTCACTTACGCGCGGTTTTCCATCATCAAGCTGTCGGCTGCCGCCGTGGCTAGGCTTTGCTGTCATTGAGTTGGCCTCGTGCGCTAAAAATGCCCGGTAAGCCAACAGATCGCCGTCGGGCTCGTTCCAACGCTTTTCGGCGAGGTTAAGCCTTTCCAATATCACCTTGGCCATTACGCCATTGTCGTGCTGCTTCACTTGCCCGCACTAAAAGGCAAGCTCGACGCGCCGCACCTTGGCGATCGTCACAAGCGCGGATCCTCAGGGCGGCAGGATTGCGTCAATCGTTCGCGCTCGTACTGAGGAGCCTGCGCACCCCTCGCCGGCGGGTTTTCTATTGCCGCGCAGACACGCCGGGAACCGCCCCCTTCGCGCACACGTTGTCCGGCCGGGCGAGAATAATTCTGCCTTCAAAGCAGGAGCATCAAATGGCGACCGGAATGTACCGTAGGAGTGATGGCTTCGCGCAAGTTGATTATGATGGAACTAGTATTCCTATCTCGCGCTCAAAGTATGAAGAGAACGGCTACAAGCCGGACTTTGATAAGCTACCATCTGAAGCTGAATATTCGGCGTCGCGAGAAGATGCAATGAGACGCGAGGCTAAGGGGAGCTAAGGGAAGGCCGGGGTCAATCCGCACTCCGCAGCCGCTTCATCGTAAACTCGATCTCGCCGCCGGGAAGCTCCAGCCAGGATTCGACCGCGGACATGTAAGCCGCTGCTGGCCAGCGATTCAGGAACGCCCTCGCCGTCTGACGCGCCTGCTCTCGGGGCTGCGTGAAGGTCTCCCGCGCCTAGCCGTCATCGGCTTTGGCCTGTCGGCGCCGGGCTGCCATCCGATCAGCAAGATCTTTGGGGGTGCGAGGCATCGCGATACTCCACATGCGATGCGGGAAATGTAGTCTCGCACCGGAAGACCGCCAAGCTATTGGGGCCATCGAAAGCCGACCCCCAGCTGTAGCGGCTGGACTCCCACCGTGACCCGCTCCACTTTCGGTCATGACCACGAAGTCGCGCGAGCACCTTTACGGCACCTCCGTTCGCATGTCCGCCCACCGGGCACGGGAGGCACGCATGGAAGCGGATAAGCTGGCCTGCATCGCATGGTCTGAGCGCATGCTGGGGTTCAAGGGACCTGCCCAGCCCTCACCGCTGCTGGGTGACGCGCTGAATGCCGACTTCCGTTATCTCGAGATTCGATGTGCCGGCTGCGATTTGCATTCCGCCGTTGATCTGACGACAGTGCGCCGGCCGAAAACCACTCCTATCCATGAGCTCGAACGCCATATGGCGTGCAAGGACTGTTCGCAGGTCCGCGGCTATCGGTACAAGCGCGGGCAACTGGTTGCCTTGAACACCGATCTCGGCGAACGATCCGCCTTCGGTATGGTGGCCGGGCGAGCGATAGGAATGTGCAACCTCTATTCTATGACGAAGAACGTCGATGCGATCCGACGGCTGTTCGGGGCGATGAAAAGCCAGGTCGGTAATCTGCCATCTTTGCCAGGCATCTTCCCTGACTACCCTGCCCCGATCGTTCGCAATTTGGCCGGTGAGCGCGAGATCGTCATGGCGCGCTGGGGTATGCCCACGTCACCAGTCGCGTTGATGGAGGCCACGAAGAAGCGTGCGGCCAAGCTCGAGGCCAAAGGTCGACCAGTTGACTTCAAGGAGCTGCTGCGGCTCGAGCCGGACAGCGGTGTGACGAACATCCGCAACACCTCGAGCATGCATTGGCAGCGATGGCTGGGCCCCGAAAACCGGTGCCTTGTGCCGTTCACATCATTTTCGGAATACGACACGATTGATGGCAAGAAAGTGCCTGTCTGGTTCGCGATCAACGAGAGCCGGCCACTGCTGGCCTTTGCCGGGATCTGGACGAACTGGACCTGCGTGCGGAAAACAAAGGAAGGCGAGATCACCGCGGACGTCTTCGGCTTCCTCACCTGTCAGCCGAACGCAGAGGTTTGTAACGTGCATCCGAAGGCGATGCCGGTGGTCCTGGCCACCGCCGAGGACTATGACATCTGGATGCGGGCACCGTGGGATGAGGCCAAGGCACTACAGCGACCCTTGCCGGACGGGTCGCTCCGCATCGTTGCTACAGGCGAAAAAGAGGACGGCAAGGACTCCACAGCAATTCTCATATGAACGGCCCCACCGCTTCCAAGATCCAATCCCGATGCGGACGGGAGCACGATCCGAACCATTGGCCAAGCGGCCGAGTATGCGAGCAGTCTTCCGGCAAAGATCGGCAACACCGAGCCATGGCAGCGCGCCGCGAGGGTGCTGCACGAGGCCGTGGAGACGGCGGACCTTTCGTGTTCATGGCCCGGATCAACTTCTATCGGGCCGTGTACGGCGACACTTTACCGCCGATCGGAAACCCGGAAGGCAAGAAGGGGAACCGCTGGGGAAGCGAACACTGCGAGAGACAGATAGCGGCCAAGGCGTTAAGCATAGCTCACTGTAGTGTTGATCCGTGGGGTGAGATGAGATACCGGCCCGACATTGACGGACTGAGGGCCGTAGCGGTCCTTTTAGTGGTCGCGAACCATGCGTTCGGACCGTCCTGCCCAGGCGGCTTCGTAGGTGTTGATATCTTCTTCGTGATATCTGGATACCTCATCACCGACTTGCTGCTGACCGAAATTCAGGCCGGCACGTTCAGCCTGTTGGGATTCTATGAACGGCGCATTCGACGGATCTTCCCTGCACTGATCTTGGTGCTAGCGATGGTCTTTGCTGTCGGTTGGTTCCGGTTGCTTCCCGCCGAGCTGATATCCCTTGGCAAGAACACCATTGCCAGCGCCCTGTTTTCGTCGAACCTGCTGCTACTTTCCGAAGTCGATTATTTCGATGTGGCCGCGCGATCAAAGCCGCTGCTTCACATCTGGTCGCTTGGGGTCGAAGAGCAATTCTATATCGTATGGCCGTTGCTACTTGCCGGCTTGACGGCATGGCGCGTTTCCATTCGATCGGCCCTGATCATATTCATCGGAGCGTCTGTTGCTCTGAGTGCTTACCTGACAACAACACACCCTGCTGCAGCATACTATCTGCCATTCACGCGGGCGTGGGAGCTCGGAGTGGGTGCCGCGATCGTCCTGTTTCGAGGTCAGATCGCAGCGGTCTTTGCGCATCGCATTATAGACGACTTAGCCAGCATGGTTGGCATTGCACTCATCGCCTATGCCGCTTGGCGCTTCTCCGCGAAGACACCGTTCCCGGGCATAGCTGCAGCCGTGCCGGTGTTAGGGGCGGCGCTTATCATCGCTGCGAAAGGCGCGATGATGAACACCTTCATTTTAGGCTCTCGCGCGCCGGTGTTTTTTGGTCTGATTTCTTACCCGCTATATCTCTGGCACTGGCCAGTACTCGTCTACGCAGGATTTTCAAAGATAACGTTGCTAACGGACTTAGAGCGAGGACTGTGCGTAACTGTAGCCATCGCGCTCGCCTGGTTGACATTTCGCTTCGTCGAAAATCCGATCCGGCGCCGAAGGATACCCGCAGCAATTCCTGGGCTAGTGGGAGCCATGGTCAGTGTAGCCGCCGTAGGCATTATTGCGGTGACCTGGTCAGGATTTCCGGAGCGCATCCCTTCCGATATCAGGCAAGCGGCGAATACGACAGCAGGACGTTTCATGATGAGATACGGTGAATGCCACGTGTCACCGGAGGATCACGCCAAGCTTTTACCGAGCTGCGTCGAAACGGGACGCAACCCATCGATAGCGATCTGGGGCGACAGCACGGCTGGCGCGCTTTCAGCAGGCTTCCGACAGCAGGACGATACGACCCGACCCGGAATTACGCAGTTCACGCTAAATTGGTGCGCACCGCTCATCGTTGAAAGTCCCTATTACCCCCAGACATGTCGCGAAGCCAATCTGGATATTCTCCATCGCATCATCAGCGCCCACCCCGACGTTGTTCTCCTTCATTCCCTTTGGCGTGTAGCCAACGAGTCGAACGTCGGTCCGACCGTTAAGGCACTGCAGGCCCGCGGCCTTCGCGTGATAATCGTCGGCCGCGTACCGATATGGAAAACCTCGCTTCCCCGTCTATACGCCGAGTACTACCGCGCCCGCGGGGCCATCATCCCTCAACGGGTTACCGAATTTGTTCAACAATCGGATCGAGAACTGAAACAAACTGCACAGATCCTCGGCGTGGAGTTTTATTCTGTCGTCGATAGCCTTTGCAACGCGGACGGTTGTCTTACGAGGACGTCTGACGATGCCGCCAATATAATAGCGGCTGACCAGGTTCATTTTACGCCAGCAGGCTCGAAGTTTGTTGTATCGAAGATGATTGAAGCACTGGGCCTTACGCGGGGTTCTGCTCACCACAGCACCGCTGACGCGGGGCTGCACTGAAATGCAAAAAGCCCCGCCACCTGCCGAAGCCGATGACGGGGGCAGTTTTCTCGAAGGACGCTCGGCTAAGAGCGCAGGCTCGCCGAGCAGGTCGGATGTCCCGGCCGACACTCGGAGCGGCGGCCTGCATTTGGACAGCGCCCCGACCTATGCTGCAGGCTAGCGCACCGGATCGAGCTGCCAATCCGGCCGTCTCAATTATGATTTGGAAAGACTTGGATGAAGTTTTTCGATTGGACAACCAACGTCGACGGATTCGTGTCAGTCGGAACCAGCACTTGCGACAAGCTTCTCAGCGACGCGAAAATGTCTCCGCGCAGGCGATCACACCTTCTCCTCCACGAAAGTCATGCTGATCCGACGCAACGGTTGCTCGTTGCTTTCGATCAAGGCAGCTATATGCAACCACATCGCCATCCTGAGCAGTGGGAAATGATTGTCCCGATGCGGGGGACGCTCGCTCTGCTGCTATTCTCCGATGACGGGTATGTCGCTGAGAGAATCGAGCTCACCGCAGGATCGGTCCCGATCTCGCAGATCACTGTGGGAGCCTGGCACACGGTAGTCGCTATGACGTCTTCTGCGCTCATGCTTGAGATCAAACCCGGGCCATTCCGAGTTGCGGAGTTTTTTGAACAGTTCCCTACCGAGAATTCGCCAGATGCGGGACGGGCGGCGAATTGGTTAACCTCCGCGAAAACTGGAGACCGATGGTGAGGTTTCGGGAGGCGCTGTTCTTCAAGAGCACAACGTGATTCACGACGGATTGTTGCGCAACTTCCAATTTAGTGATGCCTTAGAGCTGGTTTAAGTTGTCGGACGCGGTGATGCCCGTCGAACCAGTGGTTTGAACAGTGGCAGAAAACGTCCTGCAAAACCTATTCTGGGTGATAAAGCTACCCGTATTTGTAAAGCCGTTGAATTTGATGCCAATGATCGATGCAGCACCAGATCGGATCGTATTGCCTTGGACGTTGCAATAGAACAGTTGATACGTACTCGTCGGACTATCAAACTCGATTCCAACGGACGATGCTGCCGCCAACCATATTTGGTTATTCCGAACGGTAATATCATTCGTGGTAGCGCCAGCATAACTCCGGCAAATAATTCCTTTTGTCCCGGCGTCTTGGATTATGTTGTCCTGAACAACAATGTTGCTGCCGTTGTACGTGGCACTTTCAAACACGATGCCGCGATCAGCACCGCGAATGGTGTTGTTCGCGATGTTCAAACAGGTGTTCGTAGTCGGAGCCGTGTTACACCAAATCGCATCCACCGTCGTGTTGACGATGGTGTTGCCTATGACCGTTGTCTCATAAGAGCCATTCAAACATATGCCGCCTTTCGGTAGCGTACCGTTTAGCGTGTCCGGTCCCTGACTAACGATCAGGTTGTCGTTAATGATGCTTCCAGGCCAGATGTTCGCTTGGTAGATACCAATCGAACGCGGTGAGTGAATCTTGTTTCCTGTAGTTCGTCCGTACTTACCGTTAAAAAACGGCGCGTTCGCGTAAATAAGGATTGCGTAAGCACCGCAATCATTCGAGATACCCTGCTGCCCCGCGTTCCAGATCGTGTTGTTCTTGATCGTAAAGTTATACACTTGATTTTGCACGATGACGCCGCTCTTGATGTAATCGGCGTAAACCACATTGTTCTCAATCAAGACTTCGGTCAGCAGATAGCCGGAGTCGCCAGATCCAAACACCCCGCAGAAAGACGACGAAATTGTAATCACCGCAGGCCCACGAGCATTGCCTGTCTTACTGACAGCGATGTTGTCGCGGATGACAATGTTCGACATGGCACGGGCTTCGTAGTTCTCACTGAAAACCCAATAATCGCCCTTGAAGTTCTCGAAATAGCATTGCTCAACGAGAAACCCGGAACAGCTACCTACGGTGTAATTCACGAACCATATTGCTGCACCGTTGGCGAAAGCGTTGGCTTGGCGGTTGCCCATGAACCGAATGTTTCGATACGTGATGTTGCTTTGACCGTCGGTCTGAAACACCGCGGGGATGACGCCAGTACCCGTGACAGTGATGCTCGCGCCCGTACCGTCAATGGTAACGTTATCTCGCGTGATGATTAGGCCACTCGTCGCGGTGCCGGAAGCGAGCTGATAGTCGCCGCTACCGAGAACGGCAGTAACGTTGTAGGCCGTACTTGCGTTGATCGCGGCCAGCCACGCCAGAAGCGCAGTCGTGTCATCCGTCGAGCCGTCTCCAACCCCGCCGTAGTCCTTGATATGGATTACGTCGAGCGTGCCCCCTTCGGAAAGCGCCGCAATCGCCTCTGCTGTGCGCAACGGCGTCATCAACTTGGTGTTTTCGATGCCGGCCTCGGCCTCTGCCTGCGACGCAATCGTGATGCTGGCGGCTGATGCTGCCGCCGCATCGGCGCTTGCATCGGCAGCCGTCGCACTGGCCGCGGCGTTGGTCGCGCTGGTCGAAGCTGCTGTTGCGCTGTTCGATGCGGCTGTCGCCTGCGTGGTCGCTGTAGTAGCGCTGCCTGACGCCGCCGTGGCGGAATTGGACGCGGCCGTAGCACTGCCAGACGCTGCAGTCGCGCTGTCGGCGGAGCTCGTGGCAGAGCTCGCCGAAGCCGTAGCGGAACTCGCAGCGGCGTTCTGCGACGCCAAAGCCGCCGCAGCCGACGTCGCAGCCGCGGTCGCCTGCTCGCCAAAATCGACGATCAGCTCCCACTTGCTCTCATCGAAGCCATCGGTCGAAGTGTGGTCGACGTTGGCGATGTAAAACTTGTTGGCGTAGAAGACGGTGCTGTCCGTCGTGTACGCGACACCCGCTTCCCACGTCGTCGGAAGGCTGAAACCGAGATCGAAGGTCGCGTCCAACTGGTTGACGCCAACCGAACCATTGGCCAAACGGCCATCGGAGCGCGTAAACAGCTTCATGAACTCAACAACTTCGCCCACGGACGTCACGACCGCGTTCAGATCGACATTCACCTGGTTGCCAGGCAACGGTCGCGTCGGATTGCTGACCTGGTAGCTCTGGAAGTCGTACTGACGGGTGTATTTTGTAGGATAGGGCATACCGGCGACACTTTCGATGGCGCGTTTAGCGCAGTGCTGCCGGCGGAGCAGCTGTGTCACCCAATCGCTATACTATCATGAACGAGGAGAGTTGGAAGCGCTTATACTTTGGCAGCGCGGCGTTCACGCACAGTAAATCAGTTCAGCGAGAGTCCGAGAATCAACTAAGCAGGCTTGAATCTCACGGCTCATCTGTCTTTTTCCAGTTTTGATCGAGCGACTGCCAGAGTTCAGCCTTGCGTTCGTCATCCCGAAGGTCCATTCGGCTGCCGATCCAAAAGCACCCGTAGATTAACGCGAACAAAAAGCTGAAAATGACCAACACGTCATAGCTGAATACGTACAGCGTAAGAACGCGTACGGTGTCGACGGCTGACGCCCACGACGAAGCCATGGTCTGGCTAAGCGCCGGCGCCACAAAAATGCAAAACTGCACGCCTTCGGTATTTCATATGCATGCCACGACCGCGCTCCCGCCGTTGCTGCTGTCAATCTCTCCCTTTTGGTGCTGCCCGAGGGATTCTGAAACCAAAAAATTAGCGCCGCGGCGTTCCGACGTTTGGCGGCGACACGGCCGGCCCCCCACCAGGGGGTGCTCCCTCACCCGGCGGCCTCCCGCCCTCCGCTGGCCGCGACACACGGCTCGTGTTGACTTTGTCGCATTTCCTGCAGCGTGCAAAATAATTTTCAGCAGCAATAACGATTAGCGTTCAAGGCGGTGTGTGTGTTGACTTCTGCTTACAACAGCAGATTCACGGGAATGCGGCTCTTGCGCTTCTGATTTTTTGGCGCATCATCACGGCGGGTCGAAAGCCCACTGAATCTAAGCCGAATGTCGTTACCGGTCAGTCGGCGATCATAATTTCTAGTCCGGGGGCCGCGCGCGCATGTCCAAGGCGCGAGCCTAAAGGCGTGCGGGGCTGCTCTTAGATGCGGTCATTTCGCCCCCGGATGCAATTTTGCTCGAAAGGCAAACATCTATGAACGCTTTGAAGAAAGTCTCCGCCGGTCAAATGCCCACCGACCGCGTCACCGATATCGTCGACCGCCTTAAGGCGCGCAACGTACCGATATCCCTGATCTTTGATGATGGTTTGGCAATGATTCAGGCCCACGTGCCGTCCGGCCAAGCCGCCCGCATGCTGAAGCCGCTGGGCCGGAAAGCCGTTGGGCAATTCTATGCGATGCCCGGCAATATGGTGGTTATTGACGCAATCCTCACGTACGGCCAGGCGGAGCGAATGCTGGCAGCAGGGCGGGCAACGGCCTAAATGGTGCTGCGCGAGGCGCTGAAAATGCGCCTCGTGTTTCCCCGGTGCTTCCCAGGACGGGAAAATCATCTAACGACAATCGGAGGCAATGCAGAATATGTCAGGATTTCAATCGCTTAGTTGGTCGGAGCGAGAGGATTTGAACCTCCGACCCCTAGTCTCCCAGACTAGTGCGCTAACCGGGCTGCGCTACGCTCCGTGCCGTTACGGCCACGTTTCCATTATAGCGTTTTCAAGCGAAGTGATACGGGGTCTTATAAAGAAAATGCGTCAACAAAAGCTACGGCTCACCCTCGCTGAGTGCGTCGTCCAATAGTTGCCTGCAGGCAACAAGTTCAGCCAACACATCCTTTAGTTTCGCAAGCTCGATCGCGGTGGCGCCCACGCCCGGAATCGCACCACTGTCGGGACCGGACCAGAGCACGTCGTCGAGATCGTGCCGTAGCGGCTTATGCACACCCGACTCTCGCGCGCGAGACGAACTGTCGTCGACATCCTCGTCGTCGTCTGAGTCCTCGGTCTCGTAGCCGGACTCGTCCTCCTCATCGACTGCGCCGAGAGTGTTGCGGATATCGTCCTCGATTGCGCCGAAAGCCGCGGCAGACGACCCCTCGGTCAGGCTCTGCACTGATTTGATGCCGTGCTCTTTCAGAATCCGTTGCACGCCGCGGATGGTGTAACCCTCGCTGTACAACAGATGGCGAATGCCGCGAAGCAGATCGACATCGTCCGGACGATAGTAGCGCCGGCCGCCACTGCGCTTCATCGGCTTGATCTGCGAGAACCGGGTTTCCCAGAACCGCAGGACATGCTGGGGGATATCGAGATCGTCGGCGACCTCGCTAATCGTCCGAAAAGCATCCGGTGCCTTGTTCAAAGGCTCGCTCCTCTGCCAATCGTGCGCCGAACGCCGGTTTAGTCAGTTTTGGCGCCGGCGCCGTTGCTGTTGATCCGCTGCTTCAGAATAGCCGACGGCTTGAAGACCATCACGCGACGCGGAGAGATCGGCACCTCGGTGCCGGTCTTGGGATTGCGGCCGATACGCTGGCCTTTCTTGCGCACCATGAACGATCCAAAGGATGACAACTTCACCGTCTCGCCCTTCTCCAGGCAGTCGGTGATCTCCTTGAGAACGAGTTCGACAAACGCAGACGACTCGGTGCGAGACAGTCCTACTTTTTTGTAGACTGCTTCGCAGAGGTCGACGCGCGTGACTGTTTTTCCGGTTTCGGTCATCGCCTGCCCCAAGCTCCCGGCGAACAATTTGCAACTGAAATTAAGAGTTTAACGGCCCAGGGTCAACCTATCACATGATGCTTTCGCATGATAGATGACAGCATTTGGGCGACGGCTTTGATTCAAGTCTTACCATCGCACGAGGGCCGAGCCCCAGGTAAAGCCTCCGCCCATCGCCTCGAGCAAGACCAGATCGCCGCTTTTGATGCGTCCGTCTGCGACCGCGACCGACAATGCCAGCGGAATAGATGCAGCGGAGGTGTTGCCGTGGCGATCGACGGTCAGGACGACTTTTTCCGGCGCGATATGCAGCTTATGAGCTGACGCATCGATGATTCGCTTGTTGGCCTGATGTGGAACGAACCAGTTGATATCGTCCGCGCTCGTGCCGGACGCATTGAATGCATCGACAATGACGTCTGTAATCATGCCGACGGCATGCTTGAACACCTCACGGCCCTCCATCCGCAGATAGCCCACGGTCCGGGTCGAGGATGGTCCGCCATCGACATAAAGTTTTGATTGATGGCGGCCGTCCGAGCGCAGATGTGTCGTCAGAATACCGCGATCCGAGGGCTTGCCCGGCTGCTCCTGAGCTTCCAGCACGACCGCGCCGGCCCCGTCGCCGAACAGAACGCAGGTCCCGCGATCGGTCCAATCCAGAATTCGCGAGAAAGTTTCCGCGCCGATCACCAGCGCGCGCTTGAACGCGCCAGAACGAAGGAAATTGTCGGCGGTGGCCAACGCAAACACGAACCCGGAACAGACGGCCTGAAGATCGAAGGCGGCACCGTGAGTAATGCCGAGCCCGTTCTGAACCGCGACCGCCGTCGCCGGAAACGTATGGTCCGGCGTCGACGTCGCCAGCACGATCAGGTCGATCGACTGCGCATCGATGCCGGCATGAGCCAGCGCAGCATTCGCCGCATGGATGGCGAGATGTGACGTGAACTCCCCTTCCGCGGCAATGTGGCGCTCTCGAATACCGGTCCGCTGGACGATCCACTCGTCCGAGGTATCAACCTTGGTGGCCAGTTCAGCATTGGTCAGCACCCTTTGCGGCAGATAGGAGCCGCAGCCGAGCACGACCGAACGTATCGCAGTCAAGAGATAGCCTCCTGCACTGCCGACGCCGAAGCAAGGGTGTGGCCGTGGCGGTTGAGCGTTTGATTGATCTTGGTCAGGAGATCGTAACGAACCATCTCATAGCCAACGTCGACCGCGTAAGCAAAGCCCTCGGCGTCGGTTCCACCATGACTCTTGACCACGATTCCGTTAAGTCCGAGGAACACGCCGCCATTGGATCTGTTCGGATCCAGCTTTTCCTTGAGCGCCTTGAACGCGCCCCGGGCCAGAAGATAGCCGAGCTTTGAAGCCCATGTTCGCGACAGAGCCGCCCGCAGGAATTCGCTGATCTGCCGCGCCGTTCCTTCGGCAGCCTTCAGCGCGATATTGCCGCTGAAACCCTCCGTCACGATAACGTCCGCCGCCCCCTTGCCGATCCCGTCGCCTTCAACAAAGCCGATGAATTCGAGCTGCGGCAGTTCCATTGCCCGCAGCAGTTCCGCAGCTTCCCGAATCTCCTCCCCGCCCTTAATTTCCTCGACGCCGATATTGAGGAGGCCGACCGTCGGCCGCTCCAGGTCGAATAGAACACGCGCCATGGCGCTGCCCATGATCGCAAGCGTCGTCAGATGGTGCGCATCGCCTCCGATCGTGGCGCCGAGATCAAGCACCACGGAATCGCCGCGCATGGTTGGCCATGTCGCCGCGATCGCGGGGCGATCGATGCCGGGCAGCGTCCGCAGATTGAATCGCGCCATCGCCATCAACGCGCCAGTATTGCCGGCGGACACCGCAACGTCGGCGTCGCCTTTCTTCACCGCATCGATCGCAAGCCACATCGAGGAGGTCTTGCGGCCGCGACGCAGCGCCTGGCTCGGCTTTTCGTGCATGCCGACGGCGACATCGGTGTGGATGACCCGGGATATCGCCCTCACCGCAGGGTACGCAGCGAGTTGCGCTTCGATCAGAGCGTTGTCGCCGTAAAGCAGAAACTCGGTGTCGGCATGACGGTTCAGGAAAATCGCAGCGCCCGGAATGACCACCGATGCGCCGATGTCGCCCCCCATGGCGTCAAGCGCGATTCGAACCTTTTTCGGCATGGAAGTCCCGGAAACCCTGATCTTTTGAAGTCTTGAGACGCGCGGCCAAACACGGACGGCAGTGCGCGGTGCTTTATCCGGCGCGGTCGCGACAATAACGTGTCCCCGCCTCGATACAATATCCGAACCCCCCGATTCCTGTAGTTTTGCAAGTTAAAACGAGACATCAGGAATTAAATAAAACTACTTATTTTCAATGCTGTTGCTTTGATTTTCCATAAATTACATCCAGAATTCCGTCCTTAATCGCGCGCCGGTTTCTTCTTGCCGGGCGGGCTCGGATCGATTTTCAGCTTCTTCAGAGCAGCGAAGGGATGATCCTCAGGATCCGCCGCGCTCGCAGGCGCGACGAAAACGGCATCGGATTTCCGCGGATACGGATCGATTCCCAGAAACAAGACGTCGGTCGCGAGGCGCCCGAGGTCAATGACACCATTGATAATGGGTTCGGGGGAATCCGGAATCTCCCTGATACCGTCGTCATCATTGACGGGCGCGGCGAACTCGCGAACCTGACTTTCCGGCACAAAGATGAGGTCGACCTCCTCGACGATATCGTTCTCAATCGGATCGAGCGACACCACGCAGGTCTGTCCGACACGCGCCGATACCCTGCCCTGCACATGTACGCTGTCGTCGCGCCCCGGAGTCAGATCGAACGATGCCCGGGCAAACTCGATGTCGCGCAAGCCAGCAGTCTTCGCCAATGCCATACGCACATTCTGATCGGCCTCGATATCACGATGAAGGCCGGTTTCCGGAATCTGCGCAACCGCGATCCGCGAGCTCCAGGGATTTGGAGCCATATCCGACCTGTCCTTGGCGATCATGCCTGCTCTTTCATTTCCGTTGTGCGAGGTCCGGAAATTGCAAGTCTCCCGTCGACGTCGCGTAATCACCACAAGCGAGCGCGGCGATCGCGTCCGCCGTATAGGCGGCAAGCCGTCGCGCGCTTTCGATGTTTCCGCCACTATAGATATTCTTGTCGAGCGCCAGCGCCAGCAGCTCGGGGCCCTCGGCCAGGGCTCGATCGTAGGCGGCCGAGCGACCATAAAAGGCTTCTCCGAAGGCTTGCATGCGCTTCGGAACGCTTAGATCGCCAACGCCCATCTCGCGCAGGTTGGCGTCCATGTCACTGCAGAAATGATCGAACAGGGCCTGCCGAAGAGCCTCGTCAGGCCCCGACCTCAGTTGCCGAAGGACCATCCACAAATGCAGCAGAACCAGATCGAAGCGGCCATTCACGGAGTCCGGTACTCCATACGCCTGATAAAACAAGGGCTCTCGCGCTTGCGCCACGATCGTGCCATAGATCGCTTCAATGGTGCGCCGCGACGGCGCGGGGAACTGTTTTTTGAAGCGATTGAACGGCCAGCGCATGTGGGTACCGAAAGACTGCCCGCAGGGGGTCCGTTGTTGCAATCAGGGACCGTTGCCGGGTACGTCAACCGCGCGCGCGATGCAAGAGGATGAGGTCGTCCCGGAATGACAATGTCAGTCCCGAAGAAAGCACCCGGATACGCCGCGACGCGACGGCCTCGTCTGCGCGCGACGCTCGCTGCCACGCTGGTGTGCGCGGTCATGGCCGGCTGCACCGGCGAGACCTTTCAGAAGGGCTATATCCTCCCCCCCGGCGCGCTCGAGCAAATCCAAATCGGTGCAAGCCAGGATCAGGTGCTGATCGTCATGGGAACCCCATCCACGGTCGCGACGCTGAACGGCGAGGTGTTTTATTACATCTCGCAGCGCGCCGAGCGGAAGGTCGCCTTCATGCAACAGAGCGTCATCGATCAGCGCGTGATCGCGATCTATTTCGACAAGAACCGCCAGGTGACCCGGCTTGCCAATTACGGACTGAAGGACGGCAAGATCTTCGACTTCATCAGCCGCACCACGCCAACATCGGGCCAGGAAATCAGCTACCTCGCGCCGCTGTTTAAGCTGCTGAGCGCGAAGTAGCGCATCCTTAATTAATTCGGACCACGTCCGCTCCAGTATCTGCCGTCACCGCCGGCCCATGATGTCACCATCCACCGACTTGATGGTCGGCGGATTCCATACGCCGGTCAACGCCTCCGATTTCGGCGCATAGAGACGCATGGTGAGGTTGAACGGGCCTTTAGGCGCAGGCAGCCAGTTGGCTTCGTGATCGCTGCCGGGATTTGCGTTCTGGATGTAGAGCGTCAGCGACCCGTCGGCGTCGCGCTTGAACGGCATCCAGCTGCTCACCGCAAAACGATTAACCGGATTCGCAACCTGGAATCCTTCGTTATCGTACAGGGTGACTGACCAGAATGCGTCGACCGGCGGCACCGCGTCTTTGGCGAAGTGGATGGTGTACTTGTTTGCACCGTCGAGCGGCTTGCCGTTTTCATCGCCAACGCTGAGCGGATAGATCGCATCTTCCGGCAGATTGGCACCAAGTCCAGCCTGAGCCACGATTGCACGCTTCAGATAATAAGTCCCGTAGACACCCATCGTATCAGTATTCATGGACCAGTGGTTTGCTACGCGCGCCAATGTCGGGAGCTTCCATGCCATCAGCTTTAGACCCTGTGTCGGCGCGTCTTCGATGGCTTTGCGTGTGGTTGCATCAACTTTGGTAATATCGAAGCTCTTGCCCGGTTCGAGGCCGATCCGCTTCATGCGCGCGATGATCGGTTCATCGGTGATGTGCGGCGGGTTGGCTTTGAGCAGTTCGGCTGCATACGCAAAGAACTTATCGCCCGCCATCGTATCAACCTGCGCCTTCGGCGGAGTCTTGACATCGACGCTGGGGTCAATGGTTTGCGTAACGGCGACCGGGGGCTTGCCCCATCCCGATAGCGGCGTGATCCTGTAACCCTTCTGCACGTCGTGGACTGAGGCATAATCGGCGGGACCATCCGTCCTGGTGCGGCCGATTATCCAGACATGGGGCGTCGGCGCATTGATGCGCGTGACGCCTTCCGGCACGCTCCCATTCCAGCCCGGAGGCGCAACCAGGAAATTGGCCGCCTTGGTGCCTGTCGTGCGCGATCCTGGCGACGCAAACACATCGGTCCACATGTCGAGCATCGGCAGCAGGTAGTAGCGGCCGCCGGTATCCGGAACCGAAACGATCATGGGCTCGCTGGTTAGGTCCAGCCAGGCGCTCGAGTACAACGTGTCAAAGTTGGGTCGCACCACTGCCCTCATATCCGCAGTGGGGTAGGCTTGGATATTATCGAAAGTGTTGGGAGGACCGCCGATACCTCCGGTCTTCGGATCGGAATTGTTGAGCTGCTTGCGCGTCACGTCCATCGTCACGAGCGGATAGAAGTAGACATACGCCTCCGTAGCGATAGCGTGTGCCTCCTCCGCGGAAATCGATTGGGCAGCGCTTGGGGCCAATGTCGAGACCATGAGAGTTAAACCCGACAATACCGCAGCAAGCGACGATAGACACTTCATGGAGCTCCTCCTCAATATCCCAGGACGGCGACGGATGGCGTGGCCAGACAATCAGCGACCGCAGCGTTTTGATTGATCTGGATCAAAGAAGTCCGCTATGGGTCATTTTCGACGGTATCGGCGAGGGTTGTGGAAATGGTTGACGTCCGCTTTGCCCTGAAAGCAACCAGGCCGGCGTTAGGCGGAAGCGTTGAGCGAGATTATTCACAACGGAATATTGTCATGCTTCTTCATGGGCGCGTCGACGTGCTTGTCACGCAGCATCGCCAGCGCGCGAGCGATGCGCTTGCGGGTCGAGTGCGGCATGATGACGTCGTCGATGTAGCCTCGCTCGGCGGCGATAAACGGCGACAGGAATCGATCCTCGTACTCCTTCGTGCGCGCGGCGATCTTCTCCGCGTCGCCGATATCGCCGCGGAAGATGATCTCAACCGCGCCCTTGGCGCCCATCACCGCGATCTGAGCGGTCGGCCAGGCGTAGTTCACGTCGGCGCCGATCTCTTTTGATGCCATCACGTCGAACGCGCCGCCGTAGGCCTTTCGCGTGATGACTGTGACGAGCGGCACCGTACATTGCGAATAGGCGAACAAGAGCTTCGCGCCGTGCTTGATCAGCCCGCCGTATTCCTGCGCGGTGCCCGGCAAAAAGCCCGGCACGTCCACGAAGGTCACGATCGGAATATTGAAGGCATCGCAAAAGCGAACAAAGCGCGCGGCCTTGCGTGACGCATCCGAGTCGAGCACGCCGGCCAGCACCATCGGCTGGTTGGCGACGAAGCCCACCGTGCGCCCGGCAATGCGGCCGAATCCGGTGACGATGTTTTTCGCGAACGTTTCCGCGATCTCGAAGAAATCGCCCTCGTCCACGACCTTCAGGATCAGTTCCTTGATATCGTAAGGCTTATTGGGATTGTCCGGCACCAGCGTATTGAGCGAGTCGTCAGTGCGCTCGATATCATCGAAACTCGGCCATTCCGGAACACCGTCGGTGTTGTTGCTCGGCAGGAAATCGATCAGGCGTCGCATCTGCAAGAGCGCCTCGACATCGTTTTCGAACGCGCCATCGGCAATCGACGACTTGGTGGCATGCACGCTGGCGCCGCCGAGTTCTTCCGCGGACACCACCTCATTGGTGACTGTCTTCACCACATCGGGGCCAGTGACGAACATGTAACTCGTGTTCTTCACCATGAAGATGAAGTCGGTCATGGCAGGCGAATAGACATCGCCGCCCGCGCACGGCCCCATGATGACGCTGATCTGCGGGATCACTCCCGAGGCCTGCACATTGCGGCGAAAGACATAGGAGTAACCGGCCAGCGCTGCGACGCCCTCCTGAATGCGCGCGCCACCGGCATCATAAAGCCCGATGATCGGTGCCTTGGCCTTCAATGCCATGTCCTGGATTTTCGTGATCTTCAGCGCATGCGTCTCCGACAGCGAGCCGCCGAATACGGTGAAGTCTTTCGCGAACATGAAAATCTTGCGGCCATTGACGGTGCCCCATCCGGTCACCACGCCGTCGCCCGGCACTTTCGATTTCTCCATGCCGAATTCGATCGAACGATGCTCGACGAACATGTCGAATTCTTCGAACGAGTCTTTGTCGAGCAAAATCTCGATGCGCTCACGAGCCGTCAGCTTACCGCGCTTGTGCTGGGCTTCGATGCGCTTCTCGCCACCGCCACGCTTTGCGGCCATCCGCCGGGCGTCGAGCGTTTGGAGGATGTCTTTCATGGCCCTGCCTGGGTCTGGTTCAGTAAACTTGGATTAGACCCTAACTGCCGTTTTTAAGGCTGTCACCAACAGCGCGGCGCGGAGGCGCCACCACCTATCAAGGCGCGCGCGCCGACATCCGCAGCACGAACACCAATACCTCCGCAACAGCCTTATACAATTCGGCTGGAATCTCGTCGCCGAGTTCGACATGCGACAGCGCGCCGGCCAGCACTTCGCTTTCCTCGATCGGGATGTCGTTCTCCTTGGCCACCTCGATGATCTTCGTGCCGAGCGTTCCCCTGCCCTTGGCGACCACACGCGGCGCACCACTGCCTTTGTCATAGTGGAGGGCGATGGCGACTTGATCCTTGGTCTCCACACTCATAGGGCGCGATCCAGAAAATGGCCGGCCGGCGCGGGCTTCGGCTGCGGCGGCGCTCCCTCGCGGATGATGATATCCCCCGGCTGCAATTCGGCGCCGCTCAATGCCTGAGTGAGTTGCGAGGCGCCGGCGCGCAACCGGCTCGCGGTGGAAGGACGCTCGGCCCAGAGCCGCACCGTCGTGGTTTCCCCGGCCAGCGACACCAGCGCGTGAACCGGCCCTGCGGGTTCAACGTCGACTGAAAATCGTGCGCGCCAGACCCGCGTCGCTGTTTCTGTATTGTGACCGGCGGCGTCGCGCGAAACCTCAAACTGCGCAATGGCCGTGCCGGTTGCGACAGCAAATGGAATCTCGAAATTCCAGCGCGGCGTGGTCTGATCGAGCCGCGCTCCCGCGGTATCGACGCGATCCGGAAGCGAGGCGATCTGCAACAACACCTGACGGGAAATCGCAGCATCAGTATCATCAAGCAGTCGTCGCGCGATCTCTTCCGACGATGCAGCCGATGACAATCCCGGCAACGCGACGGGCTGCGCGGTTGGCAATGCGCCGCCAAAGGGCGGCGACGGCGTGCTGGTACGCACGACAAAGACATGGTTCTCAGTGGGGCCGTTCGCTGGCCCATTCCTGAACGGCTGCGTAGCGGCCGCCGGATCGCCGTCGGGTCCGAGCGCCGCGCCGGGATCGTTGCTGATCCCTCGATTCTGAAGTACCTCCTGCAGAACGTTCAGGGCTGCACCCGCCGTGGCGGCGCGAAGCCCTGCATCCGATACTCGGGGAAATAATGTCTGGTTCGCAGGCGTATCCGGATCATCAGCTACAGCCAGGCGCGCCTGCGGCAGATACACATCCTGTGCGTCGATATCCGGCGACAGCGGCGGCGCGCCCGATGCCATCGGCGAAGCTGCCTGCTGCGCTTGTTGAGATCCTGCGCCCACGGCGGGCGGCGCACCGCGAGACATGTCCCCGACCGAGATCGAAAGCGCCTCGCGGAGCACAAGCAACGCAGCCTTCATATCGGGTAGCGTATTGGCCGAGGCGGCAGGCTGCCCCGTCTTCAAGCCGGCCGCCAGCGAGGCTTCGAGAAAAAGGCCGGAGTTCCGGAACGCGGTCTTGATATCGCTCCCCGTAAGACCCGGATCGAGACCAGGCCGCAAAGCGAGCAGCCGGTCCAGAACCTGTCGCACGTTAGGGGGCAGACTGCCAGAGCCGGCGGCTACCAGCAGGTTGGCGTAGAGCGGCGAAAGACTGCCTTGCCGCGCCGCCGCCGCTTGCGCCGCGGACGATACCGAGAGAGCTTCCAGCGCCGTCAGGAGGGGCGCCGGAGGAGCCTTGGCGCTTATCGTTGCAGCCGCAGCATCCGGCGTCAGTGTCAACGCATCCGCCGGTCCGGCAGCATGCGTACCCGATGAGCCCTGATCCACAACCGCAAGCCGAAGCCCTTGCGCGGTCTGCGAGACCGCTAACCGCAGGGTCTGGCCGACTTGAAGCGGAATTTCCGACAGCACCTCGATCGCCAGATCGGCGATGGCAATACGGACGAGATTGTTGGCAAGGATTCCCTGGACCTTCACGTCAATCACCCTGCCGGGCTGCAGCACGGCTTCGGTTGCTGCGCCTTGCGCCGCGATGACCGGGAAAATCGGGTTGATCGAGATCGCCATGAAGCCTCGTTTTACCCGTCAGGCTAACATCTGTGTCTAAACCTCTCCTTAACCGATTGGTCCAGCCCGCGCCCGAAGGACGGCAGCCGCGGCCCGAAAATCGACCAAACGCGACGCCCTCTGGACGGCCGCCTCCTCATCGATGCCCCATTGCTCGCTGTTCCAGTCCTCATCGACGTGGGCGGCGGCCCAGACCTCGTCCGCATCCAGCCGCCCGGCCATTAAAGCGAGAGCGAGCAGCACGGAGCCGGTCAACGTCGTCACGACATGCAGCGCCCCAACCACCCAAGGGTCTGACGGTAGCGCCTTGCGCGCGGCTGCGACCGCCTGAGCCGGTTGACGGACATGCACGATGCCCTCGGTCAGGATGAAACGCGCTTCCAATGTTTCGGCGGCCCAGAAAAGCACGCGGTCCCAATGTGCGGTTTCGCGAGCCACCAGCGCGTCGGGGTGGCCGGCGCGATAGAACAGGAGGTCCGTTTCGAGATACTTGGCAATATCCTCAACCACTGCGTCGACACGACCGGTTACGCCGTCGATGATGCTGTTGGCGAGCCGCGTCAGCGGCATGGTCATGGGGTTGATGACGTCCCGTTGCGCCTCCCATTCCGCGGCCATGGTCTCGGCAATCTCGCGTGCAGGCGCCGCCAGCACGTTACGTGACGGCGTGCGAACCGGTCTGTCGTCGAGCAGGACGGCGAACCCTTCCGGCGTCTCCCTCACGCTCGCGGAGGTATAGAAACGGTTGCGGTGCCCGGCTCGCGCAGAATTGCGTACCGATTCTTCCGGGTTGAGCGACGAGGAGCCAAGATCTTCGTCAAACAATTCACGCATGGCATACTCTCATATCGCCCTGAGGTCGGCCCCGACGCAACGGCACGGACCTACTCCTCCGGCGCGTGCTCGATCGGATCGAACCGGTCGGCTTCAAGACCGAGCAGATTCCAGGATTGCAACATGTGTGGCGGCAGCGGCGCCGTGACGTCTATGACGCCGCCCCGCGGATGCGGAATCACGATGCGGCGCGCCAGCAGATGCAGCCGTTTCTGAAGACCTCCAGGCAATTGCCAGTTTTCCTTATTGAAATACTTCGGATCGCCGACGATGGCATGATTGATATGCGCCATGTGCGCGCGGAGTTGATGGGTCCGGCCCGTGACAGGCTTCAGCGATACCCAGGCGAGCTTCTGCGCCGAGGTTTCCACCACCGCGTAGTAGGTCACCGCGTGGCTCGCGCCCTCGTCGCCATGCGCGGCGACCCGCATGATCGACTCCTCCTCATTCTCTTCCTTGGCGAGATAGGTCGAGATACGGCCCTGCTTCGGCTTTGGCACGCCCGCGACCAACGCCCAGTAAATCTTGCGCGCTGAACGATGGCGGAACGCGCCGGTCAGCGCCGTGGCCGCGAAACGCGTCTTGGCCACCAGCAGACAGCCGGCCGTCTCGCGATCCAGCCGGTGCACGAGGCGCGGTCGCTGCCCTTTTGCGTCGCGCATCGTTTCCAGCATCCCGTCGATGTGCCGCGACAGGCCGGATCCGCCCTGCACCGCAAGCCCGGCCGGCTTGTTCAGCACCATGACGTCAGCGTCCTCGAACAGCACCATCTTCTGCAATTCGTCGCGTGTCTTTGCCTCGGCCTCGGACAGATGAGCCGTGGCCTTCGGCGTGTCGAGCTTGAGCGGAGGGATGCGGACCTTGTCGCCTTCGCCTATGCGATCCTTGCTGTCGGCGCGCTTGCCGTTCACGCGCAACTCGCCTTTGCGGACAATGCGCTGAATGTGGGAGAATGACAGACCGGGAAAGCGTGCTTCAAGAAAGCGATCGACGCGCATGTTGGCTTCATCGGCCGTCACCGCGACAGTCTGGACCTTGGTCGGCAGAAGCGCTGGTTCGGGTTTAGGTTTAGTCGGCTTTTCGGCGAAACATGCAGAGTCGGGCGGCGTACCTGCGCGCTGCGGCCTGCCCGGCCGAGTCCCCTGCCACCGCTCGCCCGATGATCGCTCAGCGACGCCACGGCCTTTCCGGCTCGCCCCTTTTTCTGGACGAGCAACTTTGGCCGAAGCGCTTTTCGCCGAAGCGCCTTTAACGCGTTCGCTCCCGCGACCGCCGGACTTCGCTAACGGTCGCCTGACTCGCCGGCTCATTAGTTCCTCTGGAGTTTAGTTCTTCTGCCTCGACTCAACTTTAAGCCTTAGTCATATTCGTCTGATCGAGCTTCGAAAACGGCCCCACTTTTCAGATCACGCTCTGTTCACCCACAAGTGTGGGTAGCGCAGAAGCCCGGCAGCGTCACGGTGAAATCAAGTCGCTTGCCAAGCATCCGACCGCTATGGGCAAGCCCCCTGCCTCTTCAGCAACACGAGGTCGATCATCGCCCCGCGCGAAAGCTTGAGTTTATTGGCTTCGCCTGCGGCCGCACATGCGCCCGCGGCATCGTCCGTCTGCAACCGCGCAAGTCCAAGGCTGACCCATCCATCGGCGAATTCCGGTGCGTCGCGCACGCCTTCCTCCAGGATCGTTTTTGCCTCAGCCGGACGCTTGGCCTTCAACAGCAAGCGCCCGTAATCAGCTTTCAGCGTTCGCCGCGGCTTCGGTTGTCGCAACGCAATCTTGAACAGCTCTTCGGCATATTCGAGATCGCCGAACCGCGCCGCCGTGATCACCGCAAAGCCTTGGTAGATCTCGCTCCGCTCAGGAGCAAGCAGCCAAGCCTGATTGAATCGCTTGGCCGCTTCCGACAAGTCACCGCGATCCATATGAGCCCAGCCCCGCTCAATAGCTGCAGCGGAAACCGCCTCGCGCGAACCCATCTCATCCGACGCCGCCAGAAAGTCGGCATCGGTCTTTTGCTGTTCGGGAGTTTTCTCCGAGAAACCATAGAACGGCTGTTCATCCATCCGCGCCGGGAACGTCTTCTTCGTCACCGTCACGCCCGGAGCAACTTCGACCATCTCGGCGCGCGCCGCATTCGTGATGCCAAGCAGCACCAATGCCAACAGCCATCGGGTAATATGTCTTCGCATCGCCTGCACCTGTTTACGCCTCGCACCTTGTCGGAGCGTCATAAGCCACCCCGTTTTGAAACAGCCTTACGACCGTGGATCGACAGCGTGTTGACGTCGATGAAGTCGTCACGACGAGCGCTCCCGGCGCAGTTTCGCCCAGTAGTCCATGCGCTTGCGGATTTCGCGCTCGAACCCCCGATCCGGCGGATCATAGAATGTCCGGCGGCCGAGCATCTCCGGGAAGTAATCCTGTCCGGAAAACGCATCGGGCATGTCGTGATCGTATTGGTAGCCGCCGCCGTAACCTTCGGATTTCATCAGACCGGTCGGCGCGTTGAGGATGTGCTTCGGCGGCAAGAGAGAACCGGCGTCCTTCGCGACGCGCATCGCCGCGCCGAACGCTTTGTAGGCGGCGTTGGACTTCGGCGCGGTGGCCAGATAGATCACCGCCTGCGCGATCGCGAGTTCGCCTTCCGGTGAGCCGAGAAAATCATAGGCATCCTTGGCCGCGTTGCAGATCACCAGCGCCTGCGGATCCGCCAGCCCGATATCCTCGACTGCCATTCGCACCACGCGGCGCGCGAGAAATAACGGGTCCTCGCCGGCCTCGAGCATCCGCGCCAGATAGTACAGCGCCGCATCGGGATCGGAGCCGCGCACCGACTTGTGCAAGGCAGAAATCAAGTTGTAGTGGCCGTCGGCGGATTTGTCGTAGATCGGCGCGCGGCGCTGCAGCACGCCCTGCAACTGCTCGGCATTGAAGACCTCGCCCTCGCGCGCCGACCGCCAGACTTCCTCGACCAGCGTCAGCGCGGCGCGGCCGTCGCCGTCGGCCATGCGCACCAGCGCCGAGCGCGCCTCAGCATCGAGCGGCAACGGCTTGCCCTCGACCTGTTCGGCGCGAGCGAACAATTTCTCGATCGCCTCCCAGTCGAGCGAACGGAACACAAGCACGCGAGCCCGCGACAACAACGCCGCGTTCAGTTCGAACGATGGGTTCTCAGTGGTTGCACCGACCAAAATGACGGTTCCGTCCTCCATGACAGGCAGAAACGAATCCTGTTGCGCGCGATTGAAACGATGCACCTCGTCGACGAACAGGAGCGTTCCCGTCCCCGACTCGCGGCGCGCGCGGGCGGCGTCGAACGCCTTCTTCAGATCTGCGACACCGGAGAACACCGCCGACAGTTGCTCGAAATGCAGCGCGGTCGCATTCGCCAGCAGCCGCGCCACTGTCGTCTTTCCGGTCCCCGGCGGTCCCCAGAAGATGAGCGAGCCTAGCGTGCGGGTTTCCAGCATCCGGGTCAGCGCGCCGTTCAATCCAAGAATGTGATCCTGCCCGACCACGTCCGACAGCGTCTGCGGTCGCAGCTTGTCCGGCAGTGGATGCGGCGCATCACGTTCCAGACCCGCCGCGGAGAACAGGCTGTTGGAGGCGCGCTGGCGGTTCGGGCTCATCCGCCTAGCATGACTTGAATCTGCTGGCCTCCACGCATCAGCGTGATACGCCAGAGCCGCCTCGCTTCGCGAACGGCCTGTTCGAGATCGGCCGTCTTAACGATCTTCTTGTTGTTGACCGCGAGGATGATGTCGCCTTTCCTGAAGCCGACATTCGCGGCCATTCCATTGTCCGCCAATGCGATGACCACGACCCCTTCGGCACCGTAATCGAGATGAAGTTCGTCGGCCAGCGCCGGCGAGATATTCGCAACCTTGGCGCCTTGAAATGGTGATGGCGCGGTGATCGCCAACTCGTCGCGACCGGTGTCCGGCGCCGCCTCGAGCGGAACGGTAAGCTTGATCGGCCTCCCATTGCGTTGGACTTCCAATTGCGATGTGCCGCCGAGCGGACGCGTCGCAAACCGATAGTCAAACGCATTGGGGTCCTCGACAGGCTGTCCGTCGATCAAGACGATCAGGTCGGATAGTTTGAGACCGGCACGCGCCGCCGGACTTCCAACCGCAACGCTAGCCACCAGCGCACCGGCCGGCGCCTTGAGGCCGATGGTTTCGGCAATCTCCGGGGTTATCGTTTGCAGCCGCGCTCCGAGCCAGGGCCGCTGCACCGCCTTGCCACCATTCTTGGCGGATGCCACGACAACCCGCACCATGTTTGCCGGAATGGCGAAGCCGATGCCCTGCGACCCTCCGGAGCGCGAGAAAATTGCGGTGTTGATACCTGCGAGACGACCCGTGATGTCAACCAGCGCCCCACCCGAGTTTCCCGGATTGATCGCCGCATCGGTCTGGATGAAGAACTGATAGTCTGTAATTCCCACCTGCGTGCGCGCCAACGCCGAAACAATGCCGTGCGTCACAGTCTGCCCGACGCCGAATGGGTTCCCAATCGCCATGACGAGGTCTCCGACCTGCAACTCATCCGAATTCGCGAAATCGAGCGTCGGGAACTTCTCATGCACATCCTTCAGCCGCAGGACCGCAAGGTCGGTCCGCGTGTCCTTGAGCACGATCTCGGCCTCGAACTCGCGCTTGTCCGGCAGCGCGATCTTGACCTGGTCGGCACCCTCAATCACGTGATTGTTTGTCACGACAAGGCCGGACGGATCGACCATCACGCCTGAGCCGAGCGAGCGCTGCATCTGTTCCGGCTGCCCGCCCGGAACGCCAAAGAACCGGCGGAAGACCGGATCCTCGAGCAATGGATGGCGATGCTGGATCACCTTGGCGGCATAGACATTGACGACAGCCGGCGTCACCCGCTGCACGATCGGTGCATAGGAAAGCCGCAATTCGGCCTGGGAGGCCGGAACGTGGCGGTCCTGAGCATGACCAGGCGCCGGCATCGTCAGAGCGAGGAATAGCGGGGCGAACAGGCGGAACGACGTCATGAATTCACTCCCGGGGTCAGGACCGCAGATATAGGCTTCGCTAACCTTCAAGAGAAGCAAAAGACGCTTTTTTCACGTCCGCGACGTCGCGCGGATGCCAAGACAGAACGCCATGTCATCGTCTGCACGCACATGATCGTCGCGACAGCACAACCACACACATCGCGAGTCCATCACAGACGCCGCGAAGTGCCGCACAAATCGGAACCACCTGCCGCATCCCCGTAATGGAAGCCTTTTAGCGTGCGCACCTACGCGAACGGTGTCCACTTCGCTCGAAACGCTCTCTAGGGCAGGCTCGAACCAACAAAAAAGCGGCGCCCCACGATGCGCCGCCTTTCTAAGTTTTAAAAGATGTCGAGCTTACGCGGCTTCCGAAGCTTCCTGCACCGGCCCGGAGTCCTGGCCCTTGGCATCGACGTCGCGATCGACGAACTCGATCACTGCCATCGGCGCATTATCGCCGTATCGGAATCCGGCCTTGATAATGCGGGTATACCCACCATGACGGTCCTTGTAGCGCGGCGCCAACACGTCGAACAGCTTCTTCACCTGATCGACGTCGCGCATCTCGCTGATCGCCTGACGGCGCTTGTCGAGGCCACCCTTCTTGCCGAGGGTCACCAGTTTTTCGACGATCGGACGTAGTTCTTTTGCCTTCGGCAGCGTGGTGACAATCTGCTCGTGCTTGATAAGCGCCGCCGCCATATTGGCGAACATCGCCTTGCGATGCTCCGCGGTGCGATTGAGCTTCCGGTGAACCTTACCATGACGCATTGATGTGATCCTCAGTCTTGTTCGGTTGCGACTGCTCGGCGGTCGCGCTGCTCAGGTGGGCTGCCTGCGTTCGCCCTATTTTGGGTTTCTCTCCCCCACTCCGGGGAAGAGATCACTCAGTAATGGTCCTCGAAGCGTTTTGCCAGCTCGTCTATATTTTCCGGCGGCCAGCCCGGCACTTCCATGCCGAGATGCAGACCCATCTGGGCCAGCACTTCCTTGATCTCATTCAGCGACTTGCGTCCGAAGTTCGGGGTGCGCAGCATCTCCGCTTCCGACTTCTGCACCAGATCGCCGATGTAAACGATGTTGTCGTTCTTCAGGCAATTTGCGGAACGTACCGACAGCTCCAGTTCGTCCACTTTCTTGAGGAACGCCGGATTGAACGCCAGATCCGGAATGATCTCGGTGGCGACTTCTTTGCGCGGCTCCTCGAAGTTGACGAAGACGTTGAGTTGATCTTGCAGAATACGCGCGGCGAAGGCCACGGCATCCTCGGGCGTCACCCCGCCATTCGTTTCGATGGTCATGGTCAGTTTGTCGTAGTCGAGAATCTGACCCTCGCGAGTGTTTTCGACCTTGTAGGATACCTTGCGCACCGGCGAATACAGGCTATCAACCGGTATCAGTCCGATCGGCGCATCCTCGGGCCGATTACGCTCGGCGGCAACATAACCCTTGCCGGAGGCAACCGTGAATTCCATGCGAATCTCGGCGCCATCGTCGAGGGTGCAGATCTGAAGGTCGGGATTAAGCACCACGATGTCGCCGACGGTCTGGATGTCACCTGCGGTGACGCTACCGGGACCCTGCTTCTTCACGACCATGCGCTTGGGGCCTTCCCCCTGCATCTTGATCGCGATGTCCTTGATATTCAGCACGATGTCGGTGACGTCCTCGCGAACGCCCGCGATCGAGGAGAATTCGTGTAGAACGCCATCGATGTGTACCGACTGCACCGCGGCGCCTTGCAGCGAGGACAGCAGGATTCGGCGTAGCGCGTTACCGAGTGTCTGGCCAAAACCGCGCTCAAGCGGCTCGGCAATCAGGGTTGCAAAGCGCGAGGGATCGCTGCCGGGAACGACCTGCAGCTTGTTCGGCCGAATGAGCTCTTGCCAATTTTTCTGGATCGTCACTGTTTCACCCATGCCATCAACATCGCTGGCGTTGGAGGACGCGGATCAATCCGCGCAATAAGATAAAAACCTCGAATTGGCGGAACAACAAACCGCCACTGTCGAGTATCAAACGCGCCGGCGCTTGCGCGGACGGCAACCGTTATGAGGAATCGTGGTCACATCGCGGATCGAGGTAACGGTGAAGCCCGCGGCCTGCAGCGCGCGCAGTGCCGATTCGCGTCCCGAACCCGGACCAGCCACCTCGACCTCAAGGGTGCGCATGCCGTGCTCCTGCGCCTTCTTGGAAACATCTTCCGCCGCCACCTGCGCCGCGTAAGGGGTCGACTTGCGTGATCCCTTGAAACCCATCGTCCCGGCCGATGACCAGGCGATCGTATTGCCCTGCGCATCGGTGATGGTGATGGTGGTGTTGTTGAACGACGAATTGACATGCGCGATGCCGGACGCGATGTTCTTGCGCTCGCGCCGGCGAACGCGTGTAGCTTCCTTACCCATTGTCAGCCTTTCCTGTGATCTCAACGCCGCCGTAATACCAGCGGCTCCACCGACGAAGCGAATAGCGATCAAAATCTACTCGCTGCTCGCAATTTCCTATCCGCGCTCTTACTTTTTCTTGCCGGCAATCGACTTAGCCGGCCCCTTGCGGGTACGCGCGTTAGTATGGGTGCGCTGACCGCGCACCGGCAGTCCGCGACGATGACGCAAGCCGCGATAACAACCAAGATCCATCAGCCGCTTGATGTTGATGCCTACCTCACGGCGAAGATCGCCTTCGACGAGATAGTCGCGATCGATGACTTCCCGAATCTGAAGTACTTCCTGATCGGTCAGTTGCGAGACCCGGCGATCGACCGGAATTTTGACCTTCTCGACGATCTCGGCGGCATTCTTCTGACCAATGCCATGGATGTATTGAAGCGCGATGACAACGCGCTTGTTGGTTGGGATATTCACGCCGGCAATACGGGCCACAGACTTCTCTCCTGTTGCCGACTCGCGGTGAGCCGGCCTTTCCTTCGATATTTCAGGCGGGTATCCTCAAACACAAACACGACGCCTGACCCTCAGTTATCTTAGGGTCCGGCATCGTCTGAAACGATCCGCTGGATGCTTGTTTATTAAGGACTTGGTGGCATTTCGTCAACCGTCCCGCCACTTTTGCTCGCTCTTTCGTGACTTTTGAGCCGCCAATTTTTGCTCACCTCACCGTGCTCGTTCCCCATTCCCAAGGGCCGCCTGGGACCATCATTTACTGGTTTTTCTCGCCTTTAGGTCGATTCTGGCCCGCTTACCACCGGCGGATGCCGAACTTTGACATCGGAACTCCCGACCGTCTCAGGACGCGGCGAATATCCCGCGTGACGTCATCGATAGCCATCATGCCGTCAACCGTCAGCAGCTTGCCGCGCTCCGAATAGTAGCGAATGAGCGGCTCGGTCAGCCCGCGGTAGCTGACCAGCCGCTTCGAGAGCACCTCCGGCCTATCATCGGCCCGCACCTGTTCCCCCCGCGCCGTCATTTCCGCGACACGGCTTTCAACGCGCTGCAGCAGCGCACTTTCGTCGACGCGAAGTTCAACCACGGCATCGAGTGCGAGATTTTTGGATTGGAGCAGACGATCCAGCGCCTCGGCCTGTGGGACGGTGCGCGGAAAGCCGTCGAGGATGAATCCCGTCTTCGCGTCCGCCTGTTCCAGCCGATCGGAAATGATGCCGATGACGACATCGTCCGGGACCAGCCCCCCGCTCGCCATGATGTCCTTGGCCTTGAGGCCGACCGGCGTACCGGCGGCGACGGCGGCGCGCAGCATGTCACCCGTAGAAAGCTGAATGATTCCGTAGTGATGAACCAGACGTTGCGCCTGCGTTCCTTTTCCCGCCCCCGGCGGCCCGAGAAGAATCAGTCTCATAAAGAATTGCCCCATCGCCGGGTGAACGGGCAGCCGCGCACCTGCGCCCTTCCGGCAACTAATACGGCACCCCGGCGCAGGCGATCAATGCCTCGGACAAGAATAGCAGGCGGCAGATATGCCGCGGCGATCGTATACGACCCCAAACGAAGAGCGCCGGGGCATGAAAGCAATGCGCTTGGCGGATCTGACACGCATTCGGCAAAAGTGGATACCATCATCGCAAGCAGAACACGCGCAGGTTATTGACTGAAAGCATTTCTTCTCACTGACCGATTCCGATGAGCAAGAACGCTTCACGTCATCGACGGCGGCCTCTCAACTTGGATTTTTTTATCAGGCCTTCATATTGGTGGGCCAGCAGATATCCCTGCACCTGCGACACTGTATCCATCGTGACGCTGACCACGATTAGAAGCGACGTACCGCCGAAATAGAAAGGTACCGCTGCGTAAGAAATCAAAATCTCGGGAATCAGGCAGACAACCGCGAGATAAACCGCCCCTGGCACCGTGATGCGCGAGAGCACGTAGTCGATATACTCGGCGGTTCGCTCGCCCGGCCTGATGCCCGGAATGAAGCCGCCATGCTTTTTGAGATTATCGGCTGTCTCGGTCGGATTGAAGACGATCGCGGTATAAAAGAAGGTGAAGAACACGATCAAGGCGATGTACAGGACCAGAAACATCGGCCGGCCGTGACCGAGTTGGGTATTGATCCACTGGAACCATTCTGGTCCGCTACCCGCGTTGAAGTTCGCGACCGTCGTCGGCAAGAGAAGCAGCGACGAAGCGAAAATCGGCGGGATCACACCCGAGGTATTGAGCTTCAGCGGCAGATGGGAAGACTGCCCATCAAACATCTTATTGCCGACCTGACGCTTCGGATACTGGATCAGCAACCTGCGCTGGGCGCGCTCCATGAACACGATGAAGGCAATCACCGCGACGACCATGATCAGAACGATCAGGATGATCCCCGTGGACAGCGCGCCTTGCCGGCCGAGTTCGAGCATGTTGGCGAGCGCGGACGGCAGCTCGGCGACGATACCGGCCATGATGATGAGGGAAATGCCGTTGCCAATGCCTCGCGATGTGATCTGCTCGCCGAGCCACATCAGAAACATGGTGCCGCCGGTCAATGTGATCGCGGTGGAGAGCAGGAAAAACATGCCGGGATTGGTGACGACGTTGCCTGCGCCCTGGAGACCGACGGCAATGCCGTAGGACTGGAAGAACGCCAGCACCACCGTAAGATAACGGGTGTATTGATTGATAATCTTGCGGCCAGCTTCGCCCTCCTTCTTGAGAGCCTCGAGCTTAGGCGATACCGAGGTCAACAGTTGCAGGATGATCGAGGCCGAAATGTACGGCATGATGTTCAAGGCGAAAATCGCCATGCGGTCGATACCACCGCCGGAGAACATATTGAACATCCCGAGGATGCCGCCGGCCTGGGAATTGAACACCTTTTGCCAGACCGTCGGGTCGATGCCCGGCAGCGGGATGTAGGTACCCAGCCGATAGACAAGCAACGCGCCGAGCGTGAACCAGATGCGCTTCTTCAGCTCGTCGGCTTTCGCAAAAGCCGAGAAGTTTAGGTTAGCCGCCAGTTGTTCCGCTGCTGAGACCATATTCAGCCTTCTCCCGCGCCAATGGTGCCGTCACGCTCCGCCAGAACGGGCCAGCCGGCAGACGCCAAACCTCTCATGGTTCCTGTCGTGCGCCAAAGCGGGCGATGACGCAGACGTTAGGCTGCCTCACCTTCGTCCTTCTTCGGCGCAAGGATTTTCACTGTGCCGCCGGCCTTCTCGACCGCCGTGATCGCGGACTTCGAGGCGCCGTGAACCTCGATAGTCAGTTTCGCCTTGATCTCGCCTCGGCCAAGCAGGCGGACGCCACCCTTGGCGCGACGCACCACGCCGGATTTCACCAGCGACTCGGCGTTAACGGTCTCCTTGGCATTGATCGACCCGGCATCAATTGCGGCCTGAAGCCGGTCAAGATTGATTTCAGCGAATTCCACCCGGAAGATATTGTTGAAGCCGCGCTTCGGCAAACGCCGGTGCAGCGGCATCTGGCCTCCCTCGAAGCCTTTGATGCGCACACCCGAGCGCGCCGTCTGTCCCTTGCCGCCACGGCCGCCGGTCTTGCCCTTGCCGGAGCCGATACCCCGGCCGATCCGCATGCGCTTCTTGCGCGAGCCTGCGTTGTCGGCGATATCGCAAAGTTTCATGGTCGCGTCCTCATCGTGTTCGTCGTGCCAGGATCGTCCCGGCCTTCCACGTCTTTTGCCGAACCCGGCGCACTCTAAGTCGTGGACCCCCGGCACAGGCCGGGCATAAATAGCAAATTGTTACGTCTCGTCGATTACACGGACGATGTGTCGAACCTTCTCGATCATGCCGCGAATTTCAGGCGTATCCTGTAACTCCGCGGTCCGACCGATCTTGTTGAGCTTAAGCCCGACCAACGTCGAGCGCTGTGAGTGGTGGCGGCGGATTGCGCTGCCGGTCTGCTCGACCTTGATTGTCTTTGCGGCCTTAGCCATCGTCGTCACTCCAAATCCTGTCTTGCCCGGCGGTCGGATTGGGCAGGTGGCAACCGCCGGCCCCAGCCCGGACTCCGCTTATTCGGCAACAGCCTCCGCATCACCGCCCACACGGCGCGATTGCAGCGTGGAAACCTTGATATTGCGGCGGGCGGAAACCGAGCGCGGTGAATCCTGATGCTTCAGCGCGTCGAACGTCGCGCGAATCATATTGTAGGGATTGGACGAGCCAATCGACTTCGCCACCACGTCCTGGATGCCGAGCGTCTCAAACACCGCGCGCATCGGGCCGCCGGCGATGATGCCGGTGCCGGCTGGTGCTGCGCGCAGATAAACGCGGCCTGCGCCGTGGCGGCCTGCGATGTCGTGATGCAGCGTCCGGCCCTCGCGCAGCGCCACGCGCGTCAGATTGCGCTTTGCCGACTCCGTCGCCTTGCGGATTGCCTCCGGAACTTCGCGCGCCTTGCCGTGACCGAAGCCAACCCGACCCTTCTGGTCGCCGATCACGACCAACGCCGCGAAACCGAAGCGCTTGCCGCCCTTGACGACCTTCGCCACACGATTGATGTGGACAAGCTTGTCGACGAACTCGCTGTCGCGCTCCTCGCGATCTCTGCTCCGTTCGCGTCCGCCGCGTTCGCGTTCACCTGCCATGGTGTTTTTCCGATCCTTGTGAGGCTTCGCCCCTGTCCTATTCGTTCGATATCAATTTCAAGACACGCATTCTTGTCGCAAAACCGGATCCCGCTTTTGCAGAATACGCGCTTAGAAGCTCAAACCGCTTTCGCGAGCGGCATCGGCCAGCGCCTTGACGCGACCGTGATAGAGATAGCCGCCGCGATCGAAGACCACTTCCTTGACGCCGTTCTTCACCGCCCGCTCCGCCAACAGTTTGCCGACCGCTTTGGCCGCTTCGATATTGGCGCCCGTGTTGCCCGTACCGCGCATCACCTTTTCGAGCGAGGACGCCGAGGCCAGCGTCTCGCCCTTCAGGTCGTCAATGACTTGGGCATAGATGTGCTTCGACGAGCGGAACACCGACAGCCGCGGTCTGCCATTTGCGGTGCGACGCAACGACAGCCTCACGCGTTGCTTGCGCCGGGCATTCGTAATCTTCAGTTTCGACATGACCGGCTCCGTTACTTCTTCTTTCCTTCCTTGCGGAAGATCGTTTCGTTGGCGTACTTCACGCCCTTGCCCTTGTAGGGCTCCGGCGGACGATAGCCACGGATTTCGGCCGCGACCTGACCAACGCGCTGCGCGTCATTACCCGTGATCGTGATTTCAGTCGGCTTCGGCACCGCAATCGTAATCCCCTCGGGGACCGCGTAATTGACATCGTGGCTATAGCCGAGCGCGAGCTGCAATGACTTGCCTTGCAACGCGGCGCGATAGCCGACGCCGACGATCTCAAGCTTCTTCTCGAATCCCTTTGTGACGCCGTCGACAAGATTTGCGACTTGCGCGCGCGCTGTACCATACAGCGCCTGCGCCCGCTTGGTCTCGTATCGCGGCGCGACCTTCACCGCGCCATCCTCGAGCTTCACCTCGACATCGTCATGGACGACGAACTGAAGCTGGCCTTTCGGCCCCTTCATCTTGACGGTCTGCCCTTCGACGGTCGCAGTGACACCGGATGGCACCGTGACTGGCCTCTTGCCGATGCGTGACATGGCTTAATTCCTTCCTCAGAACACCGTGAAGAGAACTTCGCCGCCCACATTCGCGTCACGCGCGTCGTGGTCGGCCATGATTCCCTTCGGCGTCGACAGCACCGAAATCCCCAGCCCGTTGTTGACGCGCGGTAGATTTTTCACGGAGGCGTAAACACGCCGCCCCGGCTTGGAGACCCGCTCGATCTCGCGGATCACGGGTTCGCCGTCGAAATACTTCAACTCGATCTCAAGCTCGCTGCGGCCCGAGGAATGCTCGACGCTGGCGTAGCCGCGGATATAGCCCTCGCTCTTGAGGACTTCGAGCACGTTAGCTCGCATCTTGGAGCCCGGGGTCGAAACCTTGGGCTTGTTGCGCATCTGCGCATTGCGGATGCGGGTGATGAGATCGCTGATCGGATCGTGCGTGGACATCTGGCGACCCTCCTTACCAGCTCGACTTCACGAGGCCGGGAACCAGGCCTCTGGAGCCAAGCTCGCGCAGCGCGATGCGACTCAGCTTGTTCTTGCGATAGTTCGAACGGGGACGTCCGGTCAATTCGCAGCGGTTGCGGATACGCGTCGCCGACGAATTGCGCGGCATTTCGGCGAGCTTCAGAGTGGCTGCGAACCGTTCCTCCATCGGCTTGGTCTTGTCGGAGATGATGGCCTTCAGCCGCGCGCGCTTCGCAGCCGCGTTCCCAGCCATCCGCCTGCGCCGGTTGTTCTTCTCGATCGAACTCTTCTTTGCCATGCTTGGCTCCTTGCCTTTCCGCGTCTGAGCGCTTCTCAGCGTCTCACTGCCGGAACGGAAAATTGAATGCAGTCAGCAGCGCCCGGGCCTCGTCGTCCGTCTGCGCCGTCGTGCAGACCGTGACATCCATGCCCCAGCTCTCCCCGACTTTGTCGAAGTCGATTTCGGGGAAAATGATGTGTTCCTTGATGCCGAGCGAGTAATTGCCGCGACCGTCGAAGCTCTTCGGATTGAGACCGCGGAAGTCGCGCACGCGCGGCAGCGCGACGTTTACCAGGCGGTCGATGAACTCGTACATCTTCGCCTTGCGCAGCGTCACCTTGCAGCCGATCGGCTGGTTTTCACGCAGCTTGTAGGTCGCGATTGCGACACGCGAATAGGTCACGATCGCCTTCTGGCCGGCGATCAGCGCCAGGTCACCAGCCGCCGTCTCGGCCTTTTTGCGGTCGTTCACGGCCTCGCCGATTCCCATATTGAGAACCACCTTGTCGAGACGCGGCACCTGCATGACGTTGGCGTAGCCGAACTCCTCGGTGAGTCTGGCGCGGATGCTCTTGTCATATTCCGCGCGCAGGCGCGGCACGTAAGCTGTTTCAGCCATCGATCTCCGCTCCCGAACGCTTGGCGACACGCACCTTGGTGCCGTCTGCCTGAATCTTGAAACCGACGCGGGTCGGCTTTCCGTCCTTGCCGACGATCGCGATGTTTGACAGGTGGACCGGCGACTCCTTCGAAATGATGCCGCCCTCCTGGTTCTGGCTCTGCTTCTGGTGGCGCTTCACCATGTTAACGCCGCGCACCAGCGCCCTGCCCTCCGCGGGGCGCACCTCGAACACCTCGCCGGTGCGACCCTTGTCGCGGCCCGACAATACGATAACCTTGTCGCCCTTCCGGATCTTGGCAGCCATCACAGCACCTCCGGCGCCAGCGATATGATTTTCATGTGGTTCTTGGCACGCAGCTCGCGCGGCACCGGCCCAAAAATGCGGGTGCCGACAGGCTCGGACTGGTTGTTGATCAGAACGGCCGCATTGCGGTCAAAACGGATCACCGAACCGTCCGCGCGGCGGATATCCTTGGATACCCGCACCACCACCGCCTTCATGACGTCGCCCTTCTTCACCTTCCCGCGCGGGATGGCTTCCTTGATCGACACGACGATGATGTCGCCCACCGTTGCATAGCGGCGCTTGGAGCCTCCAAGCACTTTGATGCACATGACACGGCGTGCGCCTGAATTATCGGCCACGTCGAGGTTGGTCTGCATCTGAATCATTGATGCACCTTGTCCTCTTTCTGATGCGCAAAATCGCGCTTAAGCAGTTTTCTTCTGTTCGCCCCGAACCACGGTCCAGCGCTTCAATTTCGAGATCGGCTTGCTTTCCTCGATCCACACCATGTCACCCGGCTTGAACTCATTGTTCTCGTCGTGCGCGTGATAGTTTTTCGAGCGGCGAATGGTCTTCTTGTAGATCGGATGGGTAAAGCGGCGATCGACGCGCACCACAACCGTCTTGGCTTGCTTGTCGCTGACGACCACGCCCTGCAGCGTACGTTTCGGCATTTCGGACCCCTTATTTCTTCGCGTCGCGCTTTTGCGCGGCGATGGTCTTGATCCGTGCAATATCGCGGCGGGCTTCGCGCAACCGCGAGGTGTTCTCAAGCTGTCCGGTGGCTCGCTGGAAGCGCAGATTGAACCGCTCCTTCTTCAGATTGGCGACGGCGTCGTCCATCTGGTCGGGGGTCATCGCGCGGATGTCGGCGGTCTTCATTTCTGCCATGTCGGTTACTCCGCAATACGCGCGACGAAGCGCGTTTTGATCGGCAGCTTGGCGGCGGCGAGAGTCAGCGCTTCCTTGGCGGTTTGCGCGGCCACGCCATCGATCTCGAAAAGAACCCGGCCCGGCTTGACCCGTACCACCCACAATTCTGGCGCCCCCTTGCCTGAGCCCATGCGGACCTCGGCCGGCTTCTTCGATACGGGCACGTCCGGAAAAACGCGGATCCAAACTCGTCCCGCGCGCTTCATGTGGCGGGTCAACGCTCGCCGCGCGGCTTCGATCTGGCGCGCCGTGATGCGCTCGGGGGCCATTGCCTTCAGGCCGAACTGGCCGAAAGCAAGTGTCGCGCCCGACGACGCGACGCCGTGGATGCGGCCCTTGTGCGCCTTCCGGAACTTGGTCTTCTTCGGTTGCATCATGGCTTACGCCCTCAAACCTTCTCTCGTTCAAGCCGCGTCGCGGCGCGGACGGCTGTCGTCGCCGGCCAGGCGCTTGTCCTGAGCCATCGGATCGTGCTCGAGGATCTCGCCCTTGAATATCCAGACCTTGACGCCGCAGGTGCCGAACGTCGTGAACGCGGTAGCAACGCCGTAGTCCACATCAGCGCGCAGCGTGTGCAGCGGCACACGGCCTTCGCGATACCACTCCATGCGGGCGATTTCGGCGCCGCCGAGACGGCCCGAGCAATTGATCCGAATGCCTTCGGCGCCGAGACGCATCGCCGACTGCACGGCGCGCTTCATCGCGCGGCGGAATGCGACGCGGCGCTCAAGCTGCTGCGCGATCGATTCGGCGACCAGCGTGGCATCGAGCTCCGGCTTGCGAATTTCGACGATGTTGAGGACCACGTCGGACGAGGTGATGTCAGCAACCCTTTTGCGAAGCTTATCGATATCGGCGCCCTTCTTTCCGATCACGACACCGGGGCGCGCCGAATGGATCGTCACGCGGCACTTTTTATGCGGACGCTCGATCACGATGCGGGCAACGGCCGCCTGCTTGAGTTCCTTGTGCAGGAGTTCGCGGATCTTGACATCCTCGTGCAGCAGCCTGCCGTACTCGCTCTTGCCGGCATACCAACGGGAATCCCAGGTCCGGTTGATACCCAGACGCAGCCCGATTGGATTGATCTTCTGACCCATCGTTTTCTCCCGCGCCTCTTTAAGCGCTCGCCTCGGCCTCGACCTGACGCACCACGATTGTCAGTTGCGAGAACGGTTTATAGATACGGCCCGAACGGCCACGGCCGCGCGGCGCGAAACGCTTCATCACCATGCCGTTGCCGACAAACGCCTCCGATACGATCAACTCGTCGACGTCGAGGTCGTGGTTGTTCTCCGCATTGGCGATCGCCGATTCCAGACACTTCTTTACGTCGACCGCGATCCGCTTGCGCGAAAACTGCAGGTCCGCGAGCGCCGCGGACGCCTTGCGGCCCCGGATCAATTGCGCAACCAGGTTGAGCTTCTGCGGGCTCACCCGAAGCATCCGGGCGATCGCCTTGGCCTCGTTTTCCGGGAGGCTCCGTTCGCGCTTTGGTTTGCTCATGACTTAACCTCAAGCCCTCTTGGCTTTCTTGTCGCCCGAGTGGCCATGGAAGGTACGAGTCGGCGAAAACTCACCGAACTTGTGACCGACCATCTCCTCGTTGACCGACACCGGCACGTGCTTCTGACCGTTGTAGACGCCGAATACCAAACCGACGAATTGCGGCAGAATGGTCGAACGGCGGCTCCAGATCTTGATGACGTCATGACGGCCGCTCGCCCGCGCGGCATCTGCCTTCTTGAGCAGGGAGCCTTCAACAAACGGGCCTTTCCAGACTGAACGAACCATGTCCGGCTTTCCTTACTACTTCTTCCGCTTGTGGCGGCTGATGAGAATGAACTTGTTGGTCGACTTGTTTGAACGGGTCTTCTTGCCTTTGGTCGGCTTGCCCCACGGCGTCACGGGATGACGGCCACCGGAGGTACGGCCTTCGCCGCCGCCATGCGGATGGTCGATTGGGTTCATGACCACGCCGCGGTTATGCGGACGGCGACCCATCCAGCGGGTGCGGCCCGCCTTGCCGATCGAGGTGTTCATATGATCCGGATTCGATACCGCGCCGATGGCGCCGCGGCAGCGGCCGTGCACCAGACGCTGCTCACCCGAATTCAGACGCAGGATGACATAGTCCTGATCGCGGCCGACGATCTGAGCATAGGTGCCAGCGGAACGTGCAAGCTGGCCACCCTTGCCGATCTTCATCTCGACATTGTGGACGATCGTGCCGACAGGCATGTTGCCGAGCGGCATGACATTGCCCGGCTTGACGTCAACATAGTTCCCCGCGACGACGGTGTCGCCGACAGCCAGACGCTGCGGCGCAAGGATATAAGCCTGCTCGCCGTCCTGATACTTGATCAGCGCGATGAATGCAGTGCGGTTTGGATCATACTCGAGCCGCTCGACGACCGCCGGCACGTCCGTCTTGCCGCGCTTGAAATCGACGTTGCGATAGGCCTGCTTGTGGCCGCCGCCGCGGAACCGAACGGTGATGCGCCCAGTATTGTTGCGGCCGCCCTTGCCGCGCTTGCCCTCGGTCAGCGTCTTGACCGGCTTGCCCTTGTAAAGGGCCGAGCGATCGACCATCACCAACTGGCGCTGGCCCGGCGTCGTGGGATTGTATGTCTTAAGTGCCATAATCTATCGCCTTAAAGCCGTTTCCGCCTCAGAGTCCGGTAGTGACGTCAATGCGGTGGCCCTCTTCGAGGGTCACAACCGCGCGCTTGACATCCGACTGCGAGCCTAAGTTGCCGCGGAAGACCTTTACCTTGCCCTTGCGCACCAGCGTATTCACGCTCTTGACCTTGACGTCGAACAGTTTCTCGACCGCTTCCTTGATTTGCGGCTTGGACGCCTTGCGCGCCACCTTGAACACCACCTTGTTGTACTCGGAGGCCATCGTCGCCTTTTCGGTAATGACCGGAGCGACAATCACGTCGTAATGCTTCGCATCGATTGTCATTTGAAGCGCGCCTCCAACGCATCAACCGCCGCCTTGGTCAACACCAGCTTCTGGCGGCGTAGAATGTCGTAGACATTGATGCCCTGGATCGGCAGCACGTCGATGTTCGGAATATTGCGCGCAGCGGTTGCGAACCCGGCATGAACCTGCGCGCCGTCAACGATCAGTGCACTGGTCAGGCCGAGGCCGGAAAAGTGACCCATCAGAGCCTTGGTCTTGGCGTTCTTCAATTCGACGCTGTCGATGACAATCAAACCGCCGTCCTTGGCCTTCGCCGATAGAGCATGGCGCAGCGCCAGCGCGCGCACCTTCTTGGGCAAATCATGTGCATGACTACGAACGACCGGCCCGAACGCGCGGCCGCCGCCGCGGAACTGGGGCGCACGGGCTGAACCGTGACGAGCGTTGCCGGTGCCCTTCTGTTTGAACAGCTTCTTGCCGGTACGCCAGATTTCCGCACGTCCCTTGGTCTTGCGGGTGCCCGCCTGACGCTTGGCGAGCTGCCAGTTCACGCAGCGCTGTATCAGATCCTTGCGCGGCTCGAGCCCGAAGATGCCGTCCGATAGTTGAACCGAACCCGCAGCCTTGCCTTCGAGGGTGGTAATGTTCAGTTCCATGTTATGCCCCCTCCTTCTCGGCCGGGACATCCGCCGTGACTTTGTCGTCCGCAGCCTGCGCGCCGCCTGCAACCTTGAACTTGCCTGGTTGCGGCGCTTCCTTGGGCAACGGCTTCTTCACCGCGTCGCGCACCGCGATCCAGCCGCCCTTGGAACCTGGAACAGCCCCCTCGACCAGGATCAGGCCGCGCTCGACGTCGGTCTTCACCACGCGCAAATTCAGCGTTGTGATGCGGTCGACGCCCATGTGGCCTGGCATCTTCTTGTTCTTGAAGGTCTTGCCCGGATCCTGACGTCCGCCAGTCGAACCGATCGAACGATGCGAGACCGAAACGCCGTGCGTAGCGCGCAGACCACCGAAATTCCAGCGCTTCATGCCGCCGGCGAACCCTTTGCCGACCGAGGTTCCGGTGACATCGACGAACTGGCCGACCACGAAATGGTCCGCCTGAATTTCCGCGCCGACAGGAATCAGCGCATCTTCGGACACACGGAATTCCGCAACCTTGCGCTTCGGCTCGACCTTGGCGACCGCGAACTGTCCGCGCTCCGCCTTCGGCAGGTAGACCGTCTTGCGCACGCCCGAGCCGAGCTGCAACGCAACGTAGCCATTCTTCTCGCCGGTCCGGTGTCCCAACACCTGACAATTGCTCAGCTTCAGCACGGTCACAGGGATATGCTCGCCGGCCTCTGTGAAGACCCGCGTCATCCCGACCTTTTGTGCGATCACTCCGGAGCGCATCGTCGTGCTTCCTGTTCTTTCTGTCCGCTAATGTGCGAACTGTTCCCAAACTTCGTTTCGACTTCCGCGTGCCCTGATCCGAAAAAACGGCGGGCTGCCGAGTTCAGAGCTTGATCTCGACGTCGACGCCTGCAGCCAGATCGAGCTTCATCAAGGCATCGACAGTCTGAGGAGTTGGATCGACGATATCGAGAAGGCGCTTGTGCGTCCGCATTTCGAACTGCTCGCGGCTTTTCTTATCGACGTGCGGCGAACGGTTGACCGTAAACTTCTCGATTCGCGTCGGCAGCGGGATCGGTCCACGGACCTGCGCGCCGGTGCGTTTCGCGGTATTTACGATCTCGCGGGTCGACGTATCGAGAATCCGATGGTCGAACGCCTTGAGACGGATGCGGATATTCTGGCCGTTCATTGCCGTGTCTCTCTTTGAAAAGCGAATAGTGAGTAGTGAGTAGCGAATAGCGAAATAGAAGATGTTCTATTCGCCACTCGCTATTCGCAATTCTCTCGTTCCTTACTCGATGATGCTGGCGACGACGCCTGCTCCGACGGTACGTCCGCCCTCGCGGATGGCGAAGCGCAGTTTCTCTTCCATCGCGATCGGCACGATCAGGTGCACTTCCATCGC
>NZ_JAVDPZ010000010.1:0-135577 GCF_031453995.1 Nitrobacter vulgaris
AGCTAACCCGTCGGCCCCATCGCGGATCCAATCCACAGTCATGCCGTTTCGCCCAAGGCCTCGGACCAGCGCTTTGCCAAACATCGCATCGTCTTTCAATCGCCCTCGTTGAACTAACCCGAGACCTTGAAGTCCCTTTTCAATTTACAACAGGTGCAAATCTACGATCCGGTATCGTGTATCGATGGGACACCGGTACTACCTCATCCTGCGAACCCTGAGCGCAGATTAGAATATCTTTAAATAACGTCGATTCCGGATTTGTGTTGCTTGCTGTGCGTTGACGGCCGAACAGGTTTGCAACGATTCATATCGTCGCGCGACATTATAGCGCAAGTGATGAATGGGGGCTTTGATGAGTATTAAGATACCGGCCACGCTGCGAGCTGGCGGGGCAGCAATTAAGATAGCTCGTGACGAGAGCAATGTCGGAAAGGTGTCGGCCGTCGCAAGCTTGATCGCCGTGGCGTCCATTTCTGGCGCTGAGGCGCAGAAGGCCGATTTGCCTCCTGTTACGGTTGACGCTCCAATTCAACGCCCCCATCCCACAGTCTCCAAACCCTCGTCAGAGCAAGTCCGCGCTCGCAACGCTTTGAGGCGGGCTCAGAGAACTCAGCGCGCGACGCCGGCGCCCGTAGTTGTTCCAAGCGCGGTCGGCGCTGCCGATCGTAACCCGTACGCGGACCCGGCGGCGCCCTACAAGGCTGATCATGTTCAAGCCGGGGGGAAGTTTCCGGAAAAGCTTGTCGATACGCCAAAGTCGATCACGGTGCTGACCAAAGAACTTCTTGAGGACAAGAACGCCACGTCGTTGAAGCAAGCGATCTTGAGTACGGCAGGTGTAACGCTCGGGACCGGGGAAGGTGGTAACGCCTTCGGAGACCGCTTCTTTATCCGCGGCTTTGACGCGCGTAACGATATATTCATCGATAACGTTCGCGACGCCGGCGTCAGTGTTCGCGAAAATTTCTTCACCGAGCAGGTCGAAATCCTACGCGGTCCAGGGTCATCCTTCGCAGGCCGTGGTACGGCCGGCGGCGCTATCAATATCGTGACCAAGCAAGCAGCGACGGAGAACAGCTTCTACAACATGGATACCATGTTTGGTACCGACAGAACCAAGCGCGTTGTACTCGACGTCAATCAAGTGATTGACCCAACGCTCGCTATTCGCGCCGGTGGGTTGTTTCAGGACGCAGGCGTTGCTGGCCGCGATCATGTGACGGACAATCGAAACGGGGCCTTTTTCGCCACGACATGGAAGCCAGTTGACGCGGTTATAGTTCAGGCGAACTACATTCACACGGCGTTGTCGGGTTTGCCAGACTTCGGTGTGCCCTACTACCGGCCAAGCACAGCGACCACGGCTGGCGGGCCCTTTCCGGATTTCGGTTCAAACCGCGCTAATTGGTATGGCTTCGTGAACCGCGACTTCTTCCGGACCGGCCAGGATATCGGTTCAATAAATGCTCAAGTGCAGATCACTCCGGACCTTACGCTGACCAATAGATTCAGGGCTTCGAACTCGACCCAGGACTACATTGGAACACTTCCTGAGGCCCCGGTCATTAGAACTCCGTTCACAGCATCAACGATTTCCGCAAACCCGCAGAGTCGCTACCAAGCTACTGGCGTGGTCGCCAATCAGACGGAAGCAACCTACAAGTTTCAGGATGGCGTTGGCTTCAGACACACCGCACTTGCGGGCGTTCAGTTCGATCGCGAAACAATTTCTATCGACAGTTATACTGGGCTTACTTCGGAAGCCCTGCCAGGAGGGTTTACGGGCAATTCATTGACGGGTGTAAGCATCTTCAATCCGCAATATACAAACCTTCCGTTCGGCGGTACCCCAACCCTTACAGGTCGGCCAACCAACATTCGAATTAACACCCAAAGCGCTTACGCATTGGATTCGGCCAACTACAACGATCTGCTGATCCTGAACGGCGGTGTGCGTTACGACAACTACAATATCAGCTTGAACGGATACGGCACGGTCAACGGCGTTGCGGGCGTCTTCGGCCAACAGCAGCAATCCTATGGGTTGCCAAACTTTAACCTTGGCCTCACCCTGAAACCCTTGCCTAACGGCAGCGTCTATGTCGCATACGCGACTTCCTCAAATCCTGTGGGAGCTGAGTTCGATGGCACGAGCATTCAGTACGGTGGTCTGGCACCCGTCTTAAACGGTGGCGTTTCCCAGATCTTCGGACCAGAGAGGAACAAAGCGATCGAGATGGGCACGAAGTGGGAGCTGTTCGATCGACACTTACTGGTGACCGCCGCGCTGTTCCAGACAGAAAAAGAAAATGCTCGCGAGTCGCGTAACATCACGGCAGCCACTGCGACCCCAGCGTGCCCGTATCCTGCGGGCACAACGGGTAACGTTTCCTGTATCACAGCGGGCGCGGCATATCGTATCCGCGGTATAGACCTCGGAGTTGGCGGCAAGATCAATGACAGGTGGAGCATCTTTGGCGGGCTTGTCTTGATGCAATCTGAAGTGACGCAGTCGCTCATTCCTCCGGCAAACCCGATCCTTTTCAGTTCTAATATCGGTCTTCCGCTCACGAACGTTGCTCATCAGTCATTTAGCTTACTAAACAAGTATCAACTGAGTGATGCCTGGGAAGTTGGTATGCAGTCGGTCTATCGATCGCAGATTGCTGGCGGCACATTCCTCGCGGCCAACCAGGGGACGGCAATTCCAAGTTACTGGCGGTTTGATACGTTTGCAGAAGCACGGATTGACAAGCACTGGAAGCTGAAACTGTTTGTCAACAATATCATGGACAAGCGCTACTACGATGCTCTCTATCAAAGTGCGGCGCCGTTCGTCCTCGAAGCCCCCGGTCGTGCTGCTTATCTGGTGCTTTCAGCGCGGTACTGAGAAAGCTTAAGGCGCTGGCCATGCTTTGTGGCCTCACCAACGGATGGCAGCAGTCAGCTATGCAGCTGGCTGCTGCTACTTTTACCGATCTGCCTGGGCTAATCGATGTGGTTCCGCAGACCTTGTGGGTTCTGCGATGTTTCCCGGATCACTCGACCTTTCACGATCAAAATTGTCCGCCGCTACTTTCGCGAGGTCATGGTGAAGTTCGACACAAATGTAGGAATGACTTGAACACGTCACCAAAGCAGACGGGACAAATTGCTGTCGATTTCAGATCGGAACGGCCTCCGAACACTCGCATTGCCCGGACTGATTATTCGTCATCCTGATCGCCGCTCCGCAATCAGCGGGTTCGATCCGATTCGACACTTCTTGAAAATATCGGCGGCAACTTCGAAAGAGTGATGAAATGCTCGTTTGCATACCGAATGTTCTCACTAAGGCAGAGGTGCTTGAGTTTCGACAACTAATGGACGGCGCGTGTTGGGAAGATGGACGTCGTACAGCAGGATCACAGTCCGCGATGGTCAAGCGAAACGTGCAGTTGCCTCCAGACGGGGATCTCGCGCGCTCGCTGGGTCGGCGGATCATCAAGGCGTTAACGGGAAATCCGCAGTTTCTCTCAGCAGCTATTCCCCTTCACATTTTTCCTCCGCTCTTTAACCGATATTCGGCAACGGAGGGTCACGAGTTCGGCATTCACGTTGACAATGCCGTACGTGGCGATCCGCTAACCGGACTTCGGATTCGTACTGATCTTTCCATAACACTTTTCCTAACGGAGCCGGATGAATACGAAGGGGGAGTTTTGACGGTTGAAGATTACTTTGGCTCCCACGAAATTAAACTACCGGCGGGTGATCTGGTGCTTTACCCCGCCACCAGCCTGCATCTCGTCACGCCAGTTACACGTGGTGAGCGGGTTGCCTCGTTCTTTTGGCTGCAGAGTATGATCCGCGATGAACGCGCCCGTAGCATGATCTACGACTTGGACGTAGCAATTCAGGGAATCGTTGGGCGTGTAGGCGCGGGCGATCCGGAAGCGGTTCGGTTGACAGGAGTGTACCACAATCTCATTCGCTATTGGGCCGAATGCTGACGTTGGATGGTTGAGGATAGAAATGGACGAATTGAACGGCAAGATGATCGCGTGCCAGTTGTTGATCGCCGGGCTCATTGCGCGAGTAGCGAATGAACAACGTGATCCCCTTCGTTTTCTTACAGATTTTCGTGATGAAATCCGCGCGGTCGTGAAGGGCGTGAACATCGCTGGGATCGACGGTGCAGATCGAGTGCGGTATCTGGCCAATCAGTCAATCGACGAACTATTTTCATTGATGAAACCTCCGAGCAGTGAATAGGCGCGGAGGCGCGGAAAGATGCCGAACATGATTCAGGTTCAAGGATGACATTGCTTGAGCGGGGCAATTGTTGTCGCTCCTGCAAACCTCCCGATGCGGCGTCCGGTGCGGCGGGGGCGGGTGTTGCGACGGTTGCGTTCACGATCGACCGCTCCGGCCGCGTGCTGTCGGCACGCCTGGTGCGCTCGGCCGGCGACTCCGCGCTCGACGCAGAAGCCGCCTCGCTGTCGCGTCGCGCCAGTCCCGTCCCCGCCCCGCCGCCCGATGTCGGCGGCGGTTCAATCACACTTGCCGTTCCAATCAGGTTCAGTCGATGATGTCAGCAAATCTCACACGAACATGCCTGCTCACTCTCGCCGCCGCGATCACAGCCGCAACGATGACTGCGGCTCAGGCCCAGCAACCGGCGGTGCAGCAGCCGGCCACATCAGCGGCAACGCTGCCGAACGGGGCTTCGTCGGTGAACGAGACCTTCGGCGACTGGACCGTCGATTGCCGGATCATCGAGCGGCGCAAGCAATGCTTGTTGTCGCAGGCGCAGGGCAACAAGGAAACCGGCAGGCGGGTCTACGCCATCGAGCTGAACCCTGCCGTGGGCGGCAAGGTCGATGGCACCATCCTGATGCCGTTCGGGCTCAATCTCGACGCCGGCGCGGTGCTCAAGCTCGACGACAAAGACCTCGGAAAGGGACTGCGCTTCTCCACCTGCGTGCCGCAGGGCTGCCTGTTGCCGGTGAATTTCCCCGCCGCCGCCACCGACGCCATGCGCAAGGGCACGAAACTCGTGGTCGCCTCGCTCAACCTCTCCAGCAACGAGGCCGTCACCTTCAACGTCTCGCTCAACGGCTTCGGTCCCGCGCTGGCGCGCGCAACAGAACTCGCAAAATAGCGACAATCAAATCGAAAAGGCCGGTTCATCCGGTATACAGGGAGATTGCCCATGCTGACGCTGGTTAAGGATGATCTCTCCGTCCAGCAGGAATCGCCGCCGCCTCAACGCGATTACAACCGGCGTCGCTTCCTCTCATGGCTCCGCGACGAGGTGGCGATCCTGCGCACGCTCGGTATGGATCATCGCCGCATCGCCGCGCAGCTCGATATCGAGGAGCACGACGTGCGGGCGTTCTGCCCCAAGCCGAGCGAGAAAGCTCCGCGCCGCAACCTGCCGCGTCGCGCCGTGGAAGCGTTGCTTCATGGCCGCCACGCCTCGCTCGGCGGCCGGACCGTCGCCAAACGCAGCCGCCATCTCGTCGAGATCGCAACCGCCTACACCTGGGATGAATTATTGTCCGAGCCGGGCGTCGGATCTGTGACGGCGTCGGAAATCAGACTTTGGCTTGAGGAACGAGGGGCTTCGCTGCGAGCGTCGAATGAAGCATTATCCTGACAGAGCAGGCATAGACCTGCCCACTAAGCCCGAGGCTGCCCAGTCCCATTCCGCCCGATATTGAGCTTGTATTGTCTCAACGCCGATTAGCGTGCTGCCTATTTTGCCGCGATCGCAGTCTTCGTCAGAGTACCAACGAGTGACAACAAGCCTCCAGGAATATCGGTCGCTAGTTCGCCTTAAACGTTGAACTCGAGCCTCTGAACCTTGGCCCGGATTTTCAACGTGACGGTCGACTATCTCCTCGGCGGCGACGCGGGTCGAGAAACTGGGATCCGCCGAAGACGAGGCGTTCTTCCGTGAATACCAATCCATGTCGCCGGAGGCCAAGGCTCGACTAAGGCGGTTGGCGAAAGCTCTGGACGACTGATATGAACTTCGAGGTCCGGAAAGGCATCGATCATCCTGCCGGAGTTTGGTTCGGCCAGCGGGTCAAGGAGCACTCATTTCGTAGCGAGAAGTACGAAACTGCCTACACTCTGATTCACCTGCCGGATGCGGAGCCGAAGTCTTGGTTCGAAGGAAAGCCGCTTGAGGACACGTACGAGCGCTTCGTTCGTCGTGGATGAACTAGGCGTCGATCCGCTCCCGGTAGAATCACATCCTCACGACAGCCGCGGCCATGCCGCTTCGTGCCAGCAGCTTCTCGCGGGGCTACGACGTCATGACGGCACTTCCGATTTTGCGAAGCGCCGTCTGATCGACGACGCGGACCGTGGTCGACGCCATTGCCAATACGCTCGGCGACGTCGTCTTCTGCTTACTATCCGCTTACTTTCGCAAAATTGCGGTAAGCGAGCCGAGCCAGACAATTAGCTAACTACCCGGAATCACTGGCGCGCCGTCTCAGGTGATGATGCGAACTATGTCTCCTCCATAGCCCTCTAAGGCCCTATCCAGTCACTCCTGACGCTGGAAGCAGGATTGTCACGCGCGGCTTCCACCAATCAAGCTCCTGCGGAACGACGGGAGCTTGATTGGCTTTGTTACTCGCAACGCGGGCGAGAGGGCGAGAGAAGCGCGCGTCCCGAACCTTCAAAGATTGCTCTTGTAGAACGGAACCAGCTTTTCGAGCGCCTTTCCGACCGGCTCGGGCTTGTCGTAAAGGTCGTAGTGCGACCAGCCTTCCACAACGACCAACTCCTTCTTCTTCGAAGCAGCGCGCTCGATGATTTCGCAGCCGTCGCGATAGGCGCCGAAGGCTCCGACCTTGTTGCCCACGACAATGCAAAGCGGCTGGGTGAGAAGCACCTCAGCGAGATGAAACGCATCCCAGCCGACAGCGGCAGCCTGGTGCGACAGGAGCGAGCGGTTGCAACCGTGAGGCTTCTGTCCACGCGGGGTCCGATAGTAGTCCGTCGCTTCCAGCACATCGATGTCTTTGATACCGGCCTTCTTGTCCGCCTCGACCGAAGGAGGCAGCAGATCGTCGACATGCCATTCAGCGCCGCGCGCCTCCGCGGTGCGCTGTTTTGATATCTTTTCCAACAAGCCGATGGGGTCGAGATTGGCGAAGCCGCCGCGCATCAGCCGCCCATAATTCGCGCCGGTCACGGTGCCGACTGCCTTGATGCGCCGCTCGGTCATCGCGGCGTTGATCGCATAACCGCCACCACCGCAGACACCAATGCGATCCTCATCCACATACGGCAGCGTCACCAGATAGTCGGCGACATGGCGGAAGTCCTCGACGGTCAGGGTCGGGTCTTCGATGAAACGGGGCTCCCCGCCGCTGGCCCCCTGAAAGCTCCGATCGAACGCAATCACGACGAAGCCTTCCTTCGCAAGCGCCGCGCCATAAACGTTGCCCGAGGTCTGCTCCTTACAACTCCCGATCGGATGGGCGCTGATGATGGCCGGATACTTTTTCGTCTTGTCAAAGTTCGGTGGGAAATGGATATCGGCGGCGATATCCCAATACATGTCGCGATTGCGGATATTCACGGTTTCCATGGTGCGTTCTCCCTGGTTGGCAGGTTGGATTGGAGGATTTGCTATCGGCGGGCGGGTTCACATGAAGGCGGGTTTGTCGCCATCAGTATTTGGCTTGTTGATGCCGATATTGCGATTGCCGAGTGGTCTTGAGGCACCGGCAAGATCAGCAACGACGGCCGCCACGCTCTTGCGCGCGATTTCCGTTCCCTTGAACGGCTCAGTCCGCTCCGTGATTTCGAAATCGATCTCGTCCGCGTCAGTCAGCAGATGCCTGCGAAGCTGCGCGCGCTGGTGGATTTCCTGATCGAAAAGCGGCGTGTCGCGAATTTCGCTTCAACAGCGATATCGTAACGGCAACTGGCATGATCATCACTTGGGAGCTTGGCCTTCCAACACGGTCGTGAGGCCGGCTGACCGAGTCCACAGCGCATTCAGTATGACACCACCGTGAGCGATTCGAACTTTTTCACCGCCAGACGCCACCGTTTCTACGCTTTTTCATCCGTCGCCTATCTCCCGCTCTCTGCGCGAGCGTAGTTTCTGCGAGTATCGGCGGCTATGGAGGGCAATCGGCAGTTTTGGCGCGCCGGTGGAGATGAAACTGGGCACCGCTATGTCATTGCGGGGCCTCTATAATTTTAGGATCGCCCTGCGCCTGGGAGCCAAGGCGCAGCTCTACGCGACGCTCAGTGCCGCGACCGCATAGATGCAGGTGTGCTTGCCTTCGTTCTTGAAGACGCAATCCATTGGCGGGCCGAGTTCCAGGCAGTCGCCCTGCTTCATTTCGTGCCGTACCTCGCCTTCGACAAAGACCAGTTCGCCCTCCAGAACCCAAATGAGTTGTCGCAGGAAGGCATAGGCGGACGCCGGCATAGGAACCGCCTTGCCGGCAGGCAAGGCAACTTGAACCAGATCGAGCGGCATATCCGAACGCGGTGAAACGTGCCGGCGCACATACCCCGTTTCGGGGTCAGTCCAAACCGGCTGATCGGCCTTCCGCAGCATGCGGCCCTGCCGAACCTCGGCGCGAGCCATCAATGCTGACATGCTGAGGCCGAATGCGCCGGTGAGCTTGCCAAGGAGGTTGGCGGTCGGGCTGCTGTCGCCGCGCTCAATCTTGTAGATCATGGCGCGGGACACCGACGCCTTCTCCGCAAGGTCGGTTAGCGACCAGCCTCGGCTTTCCCGCTCGGTGCGAATGCGCGCGCCAATCCGACTGTCTATGTCGTCATTCTTTTTCATCATACTACTATGGTAGACGGATTCTTACCGCGCAATGAAGTGACGCCGGGAAATGGCCCTGTTGACACTTGGCTTCTGTTTCATATAGTAGACAATAGTGCTTCTATGGTAACAGGAGAGCGATATGGAGATTCGCGACGCCGGCCCGACCGATGTGGAAGGGGTCACCGCGATTTACAACGACGCCGTCGAAAACACGACGGCGATCTGGAACGACACGAAGATCGACACTGGAAACCGCCTCTCGTGGCTCGCCGACCGGCAGCGGGTGGGCTATCCGGTGCTGGTCGCGGTGGATGACGCCGGCACCGTTCTTGGCTACGCCTCGTTCGGAGACTGGCGCGCATGGGACGGCTATCGCCATACGGTTGAGCATTCCGTCTATGTCAGGGCCGACCAGCGCGGGAACGGCATCGGAAAGGCGCTTATGCTGGGACTGATCGAAAGGGCGCGCGGCATTGGCAAACACGTGATCGTGGCCGGCATTGAGGCAGGAAACACCGCGTCGATCCGGCTACATGAGAAGCTCGGGTTCGAGTCTGTCGGTCACTTGAAGCAGGTCGGGACCAAATTCGGCGTGTGGCTCGATCTGGTCTTCCTGCAACTCATGCTGGATACGCGCACGTCCCCCGATGAAATCGGCAAGCCGTGATGACCCCACTGATCGTCGCTTTGCTTGTCGCTGCCGGTGCCGCCATCGTGGCGCAGAATCTCCTGATGGCGCACATGACAGCTGGCGCTTCCACTGTTCTGATTGCGTTGGTGATGAACTCGGCGGTTGGCCTCGTTGCCCTATCGATCCTGTTGGTCAGTCGCTCCGGCCTTGCGGGTATTTCCGAAGCCTTCGGCGCTGTCCGGATTTGGGGCGTCTTGCCAGGATTGCTCGGCTCGTTCTTCGTGTTCGCCAGCATAGTCGGCTACCAACGTCTCGGGCCGGCGGCGACGATTTCGATTCTGGTCGCAAGCCAGTTGATCTTCGGGCTGGCGCTCGACATGGCAAGGTCCGACGTCACCGGCGTACAAAGCTGGCTCACCGCTATCGCAGGCGCGGGGCTTCTGGTTTCCGGGGCGTTTCTCGTCGCATCCCGCAGCCTTTGAAATTCGTTTACTCGGCGCTGCGCGAAAAATGACCAATCCGTGACCAGGACCAGAGAACTACGGTGCTGTAAGATTACTGGCGCGCCCGAAGAGATTCGAACTCCTGACCCCCAGATTCGTAGTCTGGTGCTCTATCCAGCTGAGCTACGGGCGCGTTTGTCGGCAAAAATCGCTGAAATTCACAGTGCTTGCGTTTCGGGAACCAGCGTCCCGAAGGCGCGCCATTGCTAACGGCTCCCGGTCGGCTTTGCAAGCGGTGCGGCTGCACCGGCATGCATATGATTCGCTATGAAGAGCGCGACAAGGCTGCTTTCTAGCCTAGGGCCTTTCCGCTTCTGCGGGAATTAGAAGCGTGGCTCCAGGATTTTGATTTGACGTGTTTTCTTCACGCGAACCGGCATCCACATCTTGAGATTGATCAGGCTCGGGCGCGTTCGTTACGGATCGTTTGCAACTCCACGGGACGATCCGGGATCGCTATCCGGAACGTTGCGCCTATGGTGCCTTCCACCAGAGCAATGTCGCCGCCGTGCGCACGCACCAGTTCTGCCGCGATCGCAAGGCCGAGACCGCTGCCGCCGGGGCGTACCGATCCCTGGAAGGCCTCGAACAGATGGTTGCGCGCCTGTTGCGGAACGCCAGGTCCGGTGTCGGAAACCTCAACGATCGCCACCGCGCCTTCGCGGCGGCCGGTAACCCGGATTTGCCGGGTCGCAGCATCAGCGTCGTTTCGCGGTTGGCTCTCCAAAGCCTGTGCGGCGTTGCGCACGAGATTGAGCAGAATACGGAAAAGCTGATCCGGATCCGCGTCGATGGTAAGGCCGCGCTCGATCGCGTTGATCCAGGTGATGGAACCGTCCGGCGCCAGTCCCGCCGACTCCCGCACTTCGTTGACGATAGGCTCAATCGCCATTAGCCGCCGGTCGGGGGCGGCCTCCTGCGCCCGTCCATAAGACAACGTCGACTGGCAGAATGCGATGGCGCGTTCCAGCGAGCGCATCAGCTTTGGCGCGAACCGCTGCACCCGGGGATCGGGCACGCTGGCCAGTTGGTCGGAGAGCAGCTGCGAGGACGCCAGCAGATTGCGAAGGTCGTGATTGATCTTCGAGACGGCGAGACCGAGCGCTGCCAGCCGGCTCTTCTGATGCAGCATCGACACCAGGTCACGCTGCATGTCGGAGAGTTCGCGCTCGGCGACGCCGATTTCGTCGCCGCGCTGCGACGGCACGATGATCCGCGCCGAGCTTTCGGGATTCTGGTGAAAGCCCACGAGATTCGCGGTCAGGCGCCGCATCGGGCGGACGAACAGGTAGTGCAGCGCCAGATAGACCAAACCTGCAGTCAAAATCGCTATCGCCAGCGAGACCAGCAGCAGGTTGCGCGAAAAGCGGTACATCGACTGGCGCAGCGGCTCCTCGTCGGTGACGACCTCGATGAACTGCGCGCCGCGCGACCCCGGTCCGATGATGCGGATCGCCTGGTTGCCGCTCTCCAGCATGGTTTCGAATGAACCGACAATGGCCGACCACGGAGTCATGGTGCGCATGTCGATGTCATGATCGATCGCCGCCGGTAGATCGGCACTGGCGAGCAGCCGGCGCTGCTGACCCATCTTGATGGCGACCGCACGGGCGCCGATGCTGTTGAGAATCTGCCGTGCGAGCGAGTCGGGCACCATGCCAGAGGGAGCTGCATCAAGCACCAGCGCTGCGGTGTTGGCGGCTGCCAGGCGATCGTTGAGTCGATTCAGCCGAAAATTGGCGATAGCGGGGACGTAGATCAGTATTTCGGCGATCATGACCAGCGGAATCGTCAGCAGCAGGAGCTTGCCGGACAGGCCGAGCCGGCCGCGCAATGAGAGACGTGAGGCCCGAATCCGGAGCTGTTCGATCGCCTGTGACACGGTTGTCCTCTGAAGGGCCTGCGGCAAACTGACCGTGATCCGCGCTCCTGGAATGGATCACGCCGGCCTCTGAACCACTGCCGGAACACATGCGTAATATAGGTCGGCGCGAGATTTTGGCCAATTCGGCCGGGCTGGGAAACGGTACAGGGCAAGATTGACGAAAAGAGGCCGCTCCCGTATAAGCCGCGCCAATTGTCCGTGACGGCTCGGTTTCGATCGGGACGGCTTGTTCGGGTCGAATAAGGGCTCGGTTCAGGTCGGTATTACCGGACTTAACCTCAACATCAGGCGACGTGCCCGGTCAGCGGAGACTCCCGTGAAACGGACTTATCAACCCAGCAAATTGGTGCGCAAGCGCCGCCACGGTTTTCGTGCCCGCCTCGCGACCACCGGCGGCCGGAAGGTTCTTGCCGCGCGGCGCGCGCGGGGCCGCAAGCGCCTGAGTGCCTGAGCGGATCGTCCCGAGAACCATCATGGACCGGTTGAGGCAGCGGGCGGATTTCCTCGCCGTTGCCAATGGGCCGCGGGTGAGCACCCCTGCCTTCGTGGTACAAAATCGTCGCCGCAACGATGGCGGTCCGATCAGGATCGGCTTCACGGTGACAAAAAAAAATGGCACCGCGACCGAGCGAAACCGCATCCGCCGCAGACTTCGCGAATTGGTGAAGCGCCTGGACGCCGTATCCATGCGACCGCACAGCGATTATGTGATAATCGGCCGCCGTGCTGCGCTCAACCGCCGTTATGCCGTGATGCTTGATGATTTGCGTTCGGCGTTTCATCGCCTCGACCGCCGGCATCCAGGATGAACGCAGCGTCAAATCGACGACATCAACGGTGTATACAGCCGCAATCCGAATTGAGTGACGAGATCCTGAACGATGTCTGAGAACCGCAATACCATCATCGCTATCGTTCTGTCGGCTCTCGTGCTGATCGCCTGGCAGTATTTCTACAACATTCCGCAGATGGAAAAGGATCGCGCCGCGCACCAGGCGCAAAGCGAGCTTGCCAAGTCTCAGACTGAGGCGGCGCCGAATTCCCCCACGCCTGCTCAACCCGCAGCTGAAACCGCGGTGGTTGCCCGGGATGCTGCCATCGCGTCCAAGCCGCGCGTCAAGATCAGCACCCCTCGCCTGAGCGGAAGCCTGTCGCTGACTGGCGCGCGTATCGATGACCTCCTGCTGACCAAGTATCGCGAGACGGTCGATCCCGCTTCGCCCGCGATCGAGCTGTTTTCGCCCTCCGGTACGGCCAATCCGTATTATGCCGAATTCGGATGGGTTCCCGCCACCGGATCCACCGTCCGGGTTCCAGATCAGAAGACGGTGTGGGTGCAGGAAGGGTCGGGGGCGCTGACGCAGTCCACGCCGGTCACGCTGAAGTATGATAATGGCGAAGGGCTGACGTTCCGTCGCACCATCTCGGTGGACGAGCACTATCTGTTCACGGTCAAGGATGAGGTCACAAACGCCGGCAGCGCGCCGGTGACACTGTACCCGTTCGCGCTGATTTCACGGCATGGTACTCCGGCGGTTTCCGGTTACTACATTCTACACGAAGGGCTTATTGGCTTTCTCGGCGATCAGAAGCTTCAGGAATATACATACAAGAAGATCGATGAAGCCCAATCGGTGACCTTCAATGTCACCAACGGCTGGCTCGGCATCACCGACAAATACTGGGCCGCGGCCCTGCTGCCTGACACCAGCGCGCGATTGCAGGCGCGGTTCTCGTCCGATCTGGCGGGTTCAGTCAGGACCTACCAGACCGACTATCTGGAGGATGCGCAGACGATCCCGGTTGGCGGTACCGGTTCGGTAAACACACGTCTTTTTGCCGGCGCCAAGGAAGCCGGTGTTGTCGGCCTCAATTTTCCGTTCGTGGAGCTTGGCGGCTACAACAAGCAACTCGACCTTAACCATTTCGACCTGCTGATCGACTGGGGTTGGTTCCACTTCATCACCAAGCCGATGTTCCTCGCGCTGGACTTCTTCTTTCATGTGTTCGGCAACTTCGGCGTCGCGATTCTGGTCGTGACCGTACTGGTCAAGCTGATTTTCTTCCCGCTCGCCAACAAATCCTATGCCTCGATGGCGAAGATGAAGGCGGTCCAGCCTCAGATCAACGCACTGAAAGAACGCTTCCCTGACGACAAGATGAAGCTGCAGCAGGAGATGATGGAGATCTACAAGAAGGAGAAGATCAACCCGATCTCGGGCTGTCTTCCGGTCCTCCTTCAGATTCCCGTGTTCTTCTCGCTGTACAAGGTGTTGTTCGTGACCATTGAAATGCGTCACGCACCGTTCTTCGCCTGGATCAAGGACCTGTCCGCGCCCGATCCGACCCACATTTTCAACCTGTTCGGACTGCTGCCATACGATCCCTCGGTGGTGCCGCTGCTCGGGCCTTATCTGGCGATCGGTGCGTGGCCGATCATCATGGGCATCACGATGTGGTTCCAGATGAAGCTGAATCCGACACCGCCGGATCCGACTCAGAAGATTATCTTCGACTGGATGCCGGTAATCTTCACCTTCATGCTCGCGTCTTTCCCGGCCGGCCTCGTGATCTATTGGGCGTGGAATAACACGCTGTCGGTGATCCAGCAGAGCTACATCATGCGCCGCAACGGCGTGAAAGTAGAACTGTTTGATAACGTGAAATCGACCTTCCGCCGCAAATCCTCCGACAAGCCGGCGAAGACCACATAGACGGATCGCCGCCTTAAGATCGTCGCGGGGGCGCATTGCGGACGAAGCCGTCCAATGATCGGCGGGAACGTTTCTGATTCCGTCGCTCCGCGCAAAATCGGCCGATCTTGCCGCGAAGGCGCAATGCCAAGCCAGGAGGCCTCTTCGCATGACAACCGGCCTTGATACGGAGTTGATCGAGCAAGGCCGAAGACTGTTTGCCGGGGACTGGCAATTCATCTGGGCGTCGCCGTCGATCGAAACGTTGCCGCCCATGGCGGGCCTTGAGGTCGCATTCGCCGGACGCTCCAACGTCGGCAAGTCGAGCCTGATCAACGCGCTGACCGGCCGCAGCACGCTGGCCCGAACGTCACGCACGCCGGGACGAACCCAGGAGCTGATCTTCTTCGAGGGTCCCAAGGGGGCCGACGTTCGGCTGGTCGACATGCCGGGATACGGCTTCGCGTCGGCGCCGAAGGCCAAAATCGCGTCGTGGACGTCGCTGATTCATAAATTCCTGCTCGGCCGGGCGACCCTTGCGCGCGTCTATGTCCTGATCGACGCGCGCCACGGCATCAAGGATACTGACCAGGACATCCTGACCACGCTCGACAGGTCCGCGGTGAGCTATCAGATCGTGCTGACCAAGGCCGACGAGGTCAAGGCCGCTGAAATGGCGGAGCGTACCGAAGCGACCAGGTCGCTGCTCGCCAAACATCCTGCAGCGTTCCCGGATGTGCTGGTCACGTCGTCGCGCACGGGCTACGGAATACCGGAGTTGCGCGCCGCCATGGCCCGCCTGATCGGAGAGCTTCAGCGATGACGCAGTTCTGCTGTTTTCGGATCATCGTTTTTGCGGCGGGGCTGATGGGCGGCGCCGGCGTCATCCTGGCTGCGGTCGCGGCGCACAAGACAGGGGGCACACTTCTGCTCTCGGCCTCGTCGATGCTGTTGTTTCATGCTCCCGCCGCGCTGCTGGCGGTGCTTCTGGCGGATCGGCAGATTATTCGCCCACGTCTCGGTCTCGCGACTGCCAGCTGCTTTGCCGCAGGCGCAATCCTGTTCAGCGTGGACTTGACGGTGCGGCAATTCCTCGACCACCACCTTTTCCCGAGAGCCGCTCCGTCCGGCGGAACGCTGATGATTCTGGGTTGGTTTTTGCTCGCGATCGCCGCCATCTGGCCTCGTGCGGCGTCCCGTTCCGAGCAGTCTGGATCCTGACCCGAAGCGGCTTTGCGGTCCTGCCGCCAATCGGTTATAGCGTTTTCGAGCGAAGTGGATTCCGGTTCGCGTAAAGAAAACGCGTCAAACATAAAGATTGAGCTTCGCTTCTGATTCAATCAGAAGCGATACTGCTCAGAACCCGCTTATCCCGCCGGCCAAGAGATTAGTCTCAAGAGATCAGCTTCATGTCCGATGACTCCCGCATCAGCCCGCTCGATCAGGCGCGCATCCTGTCCGAGGCGCTGCCGCACATGCAGCGATATGACGAGGAGACCATCGTCATCAAGTACGGCGGCCATGCCATGGGCTCGGAGGAGGTCGCCCGCCAGTTTGCCCGCGACATCGTGCTGCTCGAGCAGACCGCGATCAATCCGGTAGTGGTGCATGGCGGGGGTCCTCAGATCGCGGCCATGCTGCAACGGCTCGGGATAAAATCCGAATTCGCCGCCGGCCTGCGCATTACCGATGCCGCGACGATTGAAATCGTCGAGATGGTGCTCGCCGGTTCGATCAACAAGCAACTGGTTGGCTACATTAACGAGGCCGGCGGCAAGGCCGTCGGACTTTGCGGCAAGGACGGCAACATGGTTACCGCCTTGAAGGCCACGCGAATGTTGGCGGATCCGGATTCGAACATCGAGAAGGTCGTCGATCTCGGCTTTGTCGGCGAACCCGAACACGTCGATCTGACGCTATTGAATCAGTTGATCGGTCACGAACTGATTCCGGTTCTGGCGCCGTTGGCTACCTCAAAAGGCGGCCAGACATTCAACGTCAATGCCGATATTTTCGCCGGGGCAGTGGCAGGCGCGCTGAAAGCCAAGCGTCTCTTGCTTCTCACGGACGTTCCAGGCGTGCTCGACAAGTCGAAGAAGCTCATTCCGGAGCTCTCGATCAGCGACGCGCGCAAGCTTATCGCCGACGGGACTATTTCGGGTGGCATGATCCCGAAAGTCGAAACCTGCATTTACGCGCTCGAACAGGGCGTCGGTGGCGTCGTCATCATCGACGGGAAGACTCCTCACGCGGTTCTCCTGGAGCTCTTTACCGATCAGGGTACGGGAACGCTGATTCACAAGTGATCGACGCGCAGCAACATCCACACCGCGGCTTCAGTCACATCGACACGTGGGTGTTCGATCTCGACAACACGCTCTATCCGCATCACGTCAACCTCTGGCAGCAGGTCGACGCCCGGATCGGTGAATACATCGGCCAGTTCCTCAACGTCGATTCCGTCGAGGCGCGGCGCATCCAGAAGGATTACTACAAGCGCTTCGGCACCAGCATGCGCGGCATGATGACCGAGCACGGCGTCTCACCTGACGACTATCTCGCTTACGTCCATCAGATCGACCACTCGCCGCTCGACCCCAATCCGGCGATGGGTGCGGCGATCGAAAGGCTTCCAGGCCGCAAGCTGATTCTGACCAACGGTTCGACCGCCCATGCCGGTAAGGTGCTGGAGCGGCTTGGTTTCGGTCATCACTTCGAGGCCGTGTTCGACATCATTGCCGCGGAGATGGAGCCGAAGCCGTCGCCGCGGACTTATCGTCGCTTTCTCGAACGGCATCACGTCGATGCCGCGAAAAGCGCGATGTTCGAGGATCTGTCGCGCAATCTCGTCGTCCCGCATGAACTGGGGATGACGACCGTGCTGGTGGTGCCGGACGGGACACGTGAGGTGGTGCGGGAGGAATGGGAAATGGAAGGCCGCGGCGCGCCGCATGTCCACCATGTGACCGACGACCTCTCCGGATTTCTGGCGGGGCTGACGGCGCGGTCGGCTTGACATGTCTGCCTCCGTCCAAGAGAACACCGCGTTGACAAACTACGACCGCGCAGTAAAGCCACGAGGAAATCCGATGTCGCTCGCCTCGCTCGAAACCACCATCAACGGCGCGTTCGATGTACGCGAGACCGTCACCCCCGCGACCAAAGGCGAGGTGCGCGAGGCGGTGGATCATGCGCTCGACCTGCTCGACAAGGGCGAGGTGCGGGTCGCCGCGCGCGCGGCAGACGGCAAGTGGATCGTCAATCAGTGGCTCAAGAAGGCCGTTCTGCTGTCGTTTCGTCTCAACGACATGAGCGTTATTCCGGGCGGTCCCGGCAACGCCGTGTGGTGGGACAAAGTGCCGTCGAAGTTCGAGGGCTGGGACGAGAACCGGTTTCGTAACGCGGGCTTTCGGGCCGTGCCGGGCGCGATCGTGCGCCGCTCCGCCTTCATTGCGAAGAACGCGGTGCTGATGCCGTCGTTCGTCAATCTCGGCGCCTATGTCGACGAGAGCACCATGGTCGACACCTGGTGCACGGTCGGCTCCTGTGCCCAGATCGGCAAGCGCGTGCACATCTCGGGCGGCGCGGGCATCGGTGGCGTATTGGAGCCGCTGCAAGCTGGGCCTGTGATCATCGAGGACGATTGCTTCATAGGTGCGCGCTCCGAGGTGGCGGAAGGCGTGATCGTCCGCAAGGGCGCTGTGCTGTCGATGGGCGTTTTTCTCGGCGCCTCGACCAAGATCGTCGACCGTGCAACCGGCGAGATCTTCATGGGCGAAGTGCCGGAATATGCGGTGGTGGTGCCGGGAGCGCTGCCGGGCAAGCCGTTGAAGAACGGCCAGCCCGGGCCGTCCACCGCCTGCGCAGTCATCGTCAAGCGCGTCGATGAACGCACTCGCTCCAAGACCGGCATCAACGAACTGCTGCGGGACTGAGCCTTCCGGAGACCGCTCATGAACCTGACGACGCTGCTGTTCAGCTTTCAGGGCGGATCAATCGAGCCAGATACTGGTGGGTAGCGCTGATCAATCTTGCCATTCTTACTGCCTGCTTGGTCTTTGCCTTAGTCCTCATAGGGCTTGAAATTTCGAACGCTACTCCTGCGACCGGCGCGCCGGTGAACTACTTGTTTATGGCGATCTTCGTTGTCGTCGGTCTATTGGTGATATGGTCAAGCACAGCTACGGGAATTAAGCGTTTGCATGATCGAGACCAAAGCGGATGGTGGATGCTCGTGTTTTGGGGAGTCAGTGCCATCGTCGGCTTGCTGCAAGAGACTGCCACGACGCCCAGCAGCAAGTTCATCCTTGACGTCGGGAATTTCGCGGTGACCGTCTGGATCATCATCGAACTCGGCTGCCTGCGCGGCACGCAAGGGCCAAACCGCTTCGGCGCTGATCCACTTGAAGCGTCGCCCCAATGATGCCGTCCGACGCGCTCTCCATCGCCCGCGATCTCGTCCGTTGCCCGTCGGTGACGCCAGCGGATGCAGGCGCGCTCGGCGTGCTGGAAACACTGCTCAAGGGTGCGGGCTTCGATGTCCACCGCATCACCTTCAGCGAACCGGGCGCCGCTGATATCGACAATCTCTATGCCCGCATCGGCACGACCGGCCCTCACATCGCGTTCGCCGGCCATACCGACGTCGTGCCTCCAGGCGATGAGGACGCCTGGACCCGTGGCGCGTTCTCAGGTGACGTGGTTGATGGTTTTCTCTATGGGCGCGGCACGGTCGACATGAAGGGCGGAATCGCCTGCAGCGTCGCCGCCGCGCTTGACTATCTCGCGGAGCATGGCGGCCAGCCGGGGAAAGACGGCGACGGCTCGATCTCGTTCCTGATCACCGGGGACGAGGAAGACATCGCCGTCAACGGCACTGTCAAGCTGATGCAATGGGCCGCTGCACGCGGCGAAAAATTCGACCACTGCGTGCTCGGCGAGCCCAGCAATATCGAGGAGCTTGGCGATTGCATCAAGATCGGCCGCCGGGGCTCACAGTCCGGTACGCTCTATGTCGACGGTGTGCAGGGCCACGTCGCTTACCCGCATCGCGCGTCAAATCCGATTCCGGACATCGCCGCGTTGATTACCGCGCTTGTCAGTGAGCCGCTGGACCAGGGGAGTGCTCAGTTTCAGCCTTCCAATCTGGAATTCACCTCGGTCGATGTCGGAAATCCGGCGGCCAATGTGATTCCGGGACAGGCGCGCGCGAAGTTCAACATCCGCTTCAACGACCATCACAGTCAGGAATCGCTGCGTGCGCTGATCGAGGCGCGCGTCTCCGAGACCTCGGGCAATCGCATTGCGACCCGCATCGTGTGGGAGCCCTCGAATGCCGACGTGTTCCTGACCGAGCCCGGCCCCTTCACCAATCTCCTGGTCGCAGCCATTGAGGAGGTCACCGGCCGCAAACCGGAGCTCAGCACCGGCGGCGGCACCTCGGATGCGCGCTTTATCAAGGACTATTGCCCGGTGATCGAGTTTGGTTTGGTCGGGCAGACCATGCACCAGATCGACGAGCGTACGCCGGTGGCCGATCTCGAAAGGCTGACCCGTATCTACCGCGGCGTGCTGGATCGCTACTTCGCATGAACGACAAAATCCTCGTCCTCACCGCCATCGACGACGAACTCGACAAGGCGCGCGCGCCCGATGGCGTCCGGGTGATCTACACCGGCGTTGGCAAGATCAATGCCGCCAGCGCAACCACGCTGGCGCTGCTGACGATGCACCCGTCACTTGTCATCAATTACGGTACCGCGGGAAAGATCAATGAGACGCTCCAGGGTCTCGTGGAGGTCTCAAACGTCGTCCAGCGCGACATGATGGCGATGCCGCTGGCGCCGCGCGGACGCACGCCGTTCGCCCCGGAGCTTGATCTGTTGACTTCAGGCCAGGGCGGTGTCGTCTGCGGTACCGGCGACAGCTTTGTCACAAGCTCCGATCCGTGGCTGATCGAGAACAACATCGACATCGTCGACATGGAGCTGTTCGCGGTGGCGCAGGTGTGCCGGCGGCATGGCCTGCCGTGGCGTGCGTTCAAGTTCATCACCGACGACGCCAACGACCTCGCGCATCAGGACTGGACCGCCAATGTGAAGGATGGCGAGGGCCTGTTCTGGGATGCGCTGGAACGGATTCGCTCTTAGTAATCCACCCGCACAAGATACAATCCGTCGGGCGGCGCCACCGGCCCGCACGCTTCACGCCGCCGCGCGGCCAACGCGTTGGACAGGTCATCTGCGCTCCAGCGGCCATGCCCGACCCACACCAGTGATCCTACCATCGAGCGGACCTGGCTGTGCAGGTACGAGCGCGCCGACGTGATGATGTTGACGCTGTCGCCGTTTCTGACGACGTCGAGTTGATCGAGCGTTTTCTCCGGCGACTTCGCCTGACATTCAGTGTCGCGAAATGTCGTGAAATCGTGCTTTCCGATGAGCCGCTGTGCCGCCGTGTGCATCGCCTCCGCATCGAGCGGCCGCGGCACGCGCCAGACATGGCCGACATCGATGGCGAGGTTCGCGCGCCGATTGGCGATGCGATAGATGTAATGTCGTCGGCGTGCTGAGAAGCGCGCCTCGAAGCTGTCGGGCACGATCTCGGCTTCGAGCACGCCGATCGGATGTGGGCGCAGGTGCGCGTTGAGCCCGTCACGCAATCGATTCGGTACGAAGTGCTTCGCGATGTCGCAATGGGCAACCTGCGCCAGCGCATGGACGCCGGCATCGGTGCGGCCCGCGCCGTGCACGCGGACGCAATCACCGCAAATCGCCTTCACTGCCGCCTCCAGCGCGCCCTGTACCGAGGGACCGTTGTCCTGGTACTGCCAGCCGCAGAAGGGACCTCCGTCATATTCGATGGTCAGCTTGTAGCGGGGCATCAGACGAGCCGCAGCGGCGGCGTCAGCGGCGTGCCGTTCAGAAAGGCGCCGGCCTTCATCGGTGGCTTTCCCGCGCGCTGCAATTCAAGGATGCGGATCGCGCCTTCGCCGCAGGCGATCGTCAGGCGGTCGTCGAGGAGGCTCCCCGGCGATCCCGCGCCTTCCGCCAGCTCACAACGCAGGAGCTTGACGCGGACCGGCTCGCCATCCACCGGCATCTCGCACCAGGCGCCCGGAAACGGCGACAGGCCATGAATATGGCGCAGCACGTCGCGCGCGGGTCTGTTCCAGTCGATGCGCGCCTCGGTCTTATCGATCTTGGCAGCGTAGGTGACGCCTTGTTCGCTCTGCTTCGTCAACTGCAGGCCGTCGCGCGACAGCGAGGCCATCGCACGCACCATTAGATCAGCCCCAAGCGGCGCCAGCGCGTCATGAAGATCCGACGCCGTCATCGCATCGGTGATGGTGATCCGCTCGGCCAGGGCCACGTCGCCGGTGTCGAGACCGGCATCCATCTTCATGACCATGACGCCGCTTTCGGCATCACCGGCCATGATGGCGCGGTTGATCGGTGCAGCACCGCGCCAGCGCGGTAGCAACGATGCGTGCAGATTGTAGCAGCCATATCGCGGCGCACCGAGGATCGCCTGCGGCAGGATCATGCCATAGGCGACGACGACCGCGGCATCGGGGGCGAACGATTGAAACTCAAGCAGCGCCTCCGGCGTCTTCAGCGTTTTTGGCGTCAGCACGGGGAGACCGAGGCGCTGCGCTTCCCGCGCCACCGGGCTCGGCTGCAGCTTCATGCCACGGCCGGCGGGCCTCGCCTCGCGGCTGTATACGGCCGCGATCTCGTGGCCGTGGGCCACGAGTTGCAGCAGCGTCGGCACCGCAAATTCGGGCGTGCCCATGAAAATCAGGCGAAGCGGCATCTGATTAATTTCTGCGCGGCAAAAAAACCGCTTTATCTCGCGGCGAGCTTCGCGGCCTTGGTGAATTTTTTCATCACACGGTCGCGTTTCAGTTTCGAGAGGTAATCGACAAACAGCACGCCATTGAGATGGTCGATCTCATGCTGGATGCAGGTGGCGAAAAGACCCTCGGCATCCTCCTCGTGAACCTTGCCGTCAAGATCGGTGAAGCGAATCCGCACGCGCGCCGGCCGCTCGACCTCCTCGTAATATTCGGGGATCGACAGGCAGCCTTCTTCATAGACCGACAGCTCCTCCGAAGCCGAGAGGATTTCCGGATTGATGAAAACACGCGGCCGCGGTTTCGTCTCTCCTTCTTCGTCGCGTTTGGCGAGGTCCATGGTGACGATGCGGACAGGCTGCGCGATCTGGATGCCGGCGAGCCCGATGCCGGGCGCGTCGTACATGGTCTCGAACATGTCGTCGGCAAGCTTGCGGATCTCCGGCGTGACCTTTTCGATCGGCCTTGACACGAGGCGCAACTGCTTGTCCGGCACAATGATGATTTCGCGAATGGCCATGCCGGCGATGTAATCCCCGAGTCTGTCCGGGTCAATCCGCGAGCTGCATTGACCGTCCGGCCGTCATGAGCAGGCACATTGAGCTTTCGTTAACTCCGTGTGTTCGCTCTTCGTTCGCGAACATGGCCGAATCGGCTACGATGGGCGGATGAGCGACATTCTTTTCATGCTGGGCGATGTGCCGGTGCGGACCGGCGCCGTGCTGATCGCGTTTGGCGCGCTGGCGCTGGCATTGTTGCTGAGCATTGCGATCGTGATCGCGCGCTCGGGACGCCGGGGAACCGAAATGGCGACCGCGCAAGCAAGTCGCGCGGATGAACTCGAGGAGCGTCTCATCGACATGATGCGTACGCAGGCCGAGGCCACCGGCCGCGTCGACGCCATGGGCAAGGCGCTCGCAGGGCGACAGGCGGAGATGGCGCGGGCAGTCAGCGATCGGCTGGACGCGGTCACCCACCGGGTCGGCCAGTCGATGGAGCAGACCACACGCAACACCATGGACAGTCTGCGGGTGCTGCACGAACGGCTCGGAATTATCGACAACGCACACCAGAACCTAACCGAACTGACGACGCAGGTGACGACGCTGCGCGATGTGCTCGCCAACAAGCAGTCGCGCGGCGCGTTCGGGCAGGCGCGAATGGAGGCGATCGTGCAGGACGGAATGCCGAAGGGCTCGTTCGCCTTTCAGCACACGCTGCCAAACGGCAAGCGGCCGGATTGCGTAATCTTCCTCCCCGATCAGCGCCCGCTTTGCATCGATGCGAAATTTCCACTTGAGGCGATGACGGCGCTGCGCGACGCCCGAACCGACGACGAAAGGAAACTCGGAACTCAGCGGCTGCGCGCCGACGTTATGCGGCACGTCACCGACATCGCCGGAAAATATCTGATCCCGGGCGAGACCCAGGACACCGCGCTGATGTTCGTGCCATCGGAATCGGTCTATGCCGAGATTTACGACAGCTTCGACGATGTGATCCAGAAGGCCTATCGCGCCCGGATCGTGCTGGTATCGCCGTCACTCTTGATGCTGGCGATTCAGGTGATGCAACAGCTTCTCAAGGACGCGCGGATGCGCGATGCCGCGGATCAGGTACGGATCGAGGTCATGAACATGATGGGTGACGTCGAGCGCCTGCGCGACCGGGTCAACAGGCTCGGCAGCCATTTCGATCAGGTCAGCGAAGATGTGAGGCAGGTCCTGATCTCGGCCGGCAAGATCGGCAAACGGGCTATGAGGATCGAGGAACTCGATTTCAGCAAAGACGGGGCGGCTGAGGAGACGCCACGGATCGTCGAGCCCGTCGAACCGACGGTGTTTTCGCCGCAGTTCGCCCGCAAGATCCAGGCGGGTGAGTAAGAGGAGGGCGAAACTGGCCGAATCTGCTAGCACTGCGGCATGACCGCTCCGGACGTCGCCCCAACCGTATCCGAGGCTGCCTCCCGTGCGTCTTGGCGCGAGAGCATGGCGGTCTATCTGCAACCGCGCGTCCTCATTGTCATGATGCTCGGCTTCTCGTCCGGCCTGCCGCTGGCGCTGTCGGGCTCGACTCTGCAGATTTGGATGAAAGAATCCGGCATCGATCTGCACGACATCGGTCTGTTTGTTCTCGTTGGCACGCCCTATACGCTGAAGTTTCTGTGGGCGCCGTTGGTCGATGCCCTGCATATTCCGCTGCTGACGCGGCGGTTCGGCCGCCGTCGCGGTTGGCTCGTCTTTTCGCAATTGCTTCTGATCGCGGCAATCCTGTTGCTGGCCTCGACCGATCCAGTGAAAGCGCCGTGGTTTGTCGCGCTCGGCGCGGTGCTCGTGGCGGCGACGTCGGCGACGCAGGACATCGTGGTCGATGCCTTTCGGGTCGAGAGCCTGCCGGAAAGCGAGCAGGCTGCCGGCATGGCGGGTTATGTCGCCGCCTATCGTATCGGCATGTTGGTCTCGACCGCCGGAGCTCTCTTCCTGGTCAGCGCATTCGAAGGGACAGGCCAGGTCCGCGCCTCGGCGTGGGCGTGGGGCTACATTAGCATGGCGGCGATGGTTCTGATCGGCACCGTCACGGCACTGGCGGCCACTGAGCCCGAGCAATCCGTGCGCGCCGAACTGGCGACGCGGGCTAAGGGCGGTTTCGCGCGGGTCATGAATGCCGCGGTCGGCGCATTTTCTGAATTCCTGAGCCGCAAGGACGCTCTCGCCGCGCTCGCCTTCATCGTGCTGTTCAAGTTCACCGACGCGTTCTCCGGCACCATGACCGCACCGTTCGTCATCGATCTTGGCTTCACCCGCAACGACTACGCCGCCATCGTCAAGGGCGTCGGTCTTGCCGCGACGCTGATTGGCGGTTTTGCCGGCGGCTTCGTGGCGCGGCGCTACCCGCTGGCGGCAAGCCTGTGGGTTGGCGGCATTTTGCAGGCGGTCGCCAACCTGTCGTTCTCATGGCTGGCGCTGGTCGGCGTCAATCAATGGGCGCTGGCTCTCGCTATCACAGCGGAGAATTTCACCAGCGCCATCGGCACGGTGATCTTCGTCGCCTATCTGTCGGCGATGTGCCGCAATCCGCTGCACACCGCTACCCAATATGCGCTTCTCACGGCGCTTGCCGCGGTCGGCCGAACCTATCTGTCCGCCAGCGCCGGGTTCGTCGCCGAGGCGACGGGATGGCCGCTGTTCTTTGCGATCTGCGTTGCCGCTGCCATACCAAGCCTGATCCTACTGGCCTGGCTGCAGCGGCGCGGGCACTTTGCCGCGTTGCGGGCGTAAACGGTGGCGCAGCGAACCGGTACCTACCTCGGGTCAAGCCCGAGGATAGGCTTCGCTCGAAAACGCTATTTCCAGATCATGTCCTTTGCCGCGATCAACCCGCCGCCCGCGATCAGCACGGACGCGACGGCGAGCGCCGCAGTCGGCTTCGCGAAACCCGCCAGTATCAGGAACGCGGTCGAAAGTAGCGGCGTCGCATAGGCGGCCGCGCCGAGCACGCGAATGTCGCCGCGCTTCATGCCGATATCCCAGACATAGAAGGCAAGGCCGACTGGACCGATGCCGAGCGCGGCGATCGCGAGCCACTGTGCCGCGCTGTCCGGCCACACCGTCTGTTCCATGAGCAGATGCGCAACCGCCGCGAGTGCAGCCGTCGCCAGGCAAAAGCCCGCGACCGCGTCGGTTGGAACCGAGGCCAAGCGTCGCGACAGCACCGAATACGCTGACCAGACAAACGCCGCCATGAACGCTGCCGCAAGACCGGACATCTGGACGCGTTCGAACACAATCGAGGTACCGCCCGCAAACAGCGAAACCGTCCCGGCCAGCCCGAGGATCGCGCCGATCAGATGATGTGACGCCAGCCGCTCGCCTGGCAGCATCGAGGAGAACAGCACGATCAACAGTGGCCAGAGATAATTCAGGAGGCCCGCTTCGGCGGGTGGCGCCTGTCGCAGCGCGATGAAATACAACGCATGATAGCCGAACAGCCCTCCCACCCCCACGAGCCATACAACCGCCGGCTGTCGCAACGCGCTGACGCCTTCGGGACGGAACAGCCAGCTCGTGCAGCCGGCAAGACCACCAATTGCAAACGTCATGGCCGCGAGTTGAAACGCGGGAATGTGCCCGGTTGCGACCGTCATGACCGCGAGCAGCGACCACATCAGGATGGCGGCGAGGCCGATGAGTGTGGCGGTCCGGGAGGTCATGATTTCTTCCTTCTCCTCTCTTGGGAGAAGGAAAGAAGCGGCATGTCCACCCTATGCACTCTTCATTACGCTTGATACTGGCCGCCGTTGATGCTCAGCGTCGATCCCGTGATGAAGCCGGCATCGTCGGCGGCGAGGAATATCACCGCGCGCGCGATCTCATCGGGCTCACCGAGGCGGGTCACCGGAATCTGCGGCAGGATGTTTTTCTCGATGACGTCCTTGGGCACGGCCTGCACCATTTCCGTGTTGATGTATCCGGGGCAGATCGCATTCACGGTGATTCCGTTCTTGGCATTCTCCAGCGCCAGCGCCTTGGTGAAACCGATGTCTCCGGCCTTCGCCGCCGAATAGTTCACCTGGCCGAACTGGCCCTTCTGGCCATTGATCGAAGAGATGTTGATGATGCGGCCGAACTTGCGCGCGCGCATTCCCTCGATCACCGGGCGCGTCATGTTGAACAGCGAGCCGAGATTGGTGTTGATGACGGCGCTCCACTGCTCGAGCGTCATCTTGTGGAAGGCGCCGTCTTTGGTGATGCCGGCATTATTCACGAGCACCTCGATGGGGCCGAGGTCCGCTTCGACCTGCTTGATGCCGCCAGCACAGGCATCGAAGGAAGCGACATCCCACTTGTAAACGGGAATGCCGGTTTCCGCCTTGAATTTTTCCGCCGCCGCGTCGTTGCCGGCGTAGCTCGCCGCGACGTTGTATCCGGCCGCTTTCAGCGCTCTGCTGATCGCGCCGCCGATGCCTCGCGTTCCCCCCGTCACCAATGCCACTCTTGCCATGCGTCGTCCTCCTGGAGTTCCAGCTTTTGTTTTGACGCGCTTCTTGACGCGAACCGGTACCCACCTCGCTCGTAAACGCTACGGAAAGCCGGATTTATCCTGATCGTTGAAACAAAAGCTTTGCGGATAAAAATGCCCGGCACGAGGCCGAGCATTTGGTTGTCAGCGCGACTCAATGTCCATTTTCGCCGCCTTCATCCGCTCAGCCGCGCTCAACGCACATGGCGAGCCCCATGCCGCCGCCGATGCATAACGTGGCAAGGCCCTTCTTGACGTTTCGCTTCTGCATTTCGTGCAGCAGGGTCACCAGCACGCGCGCGCCCGAGGCACCGACCGGATGGCCGATGGCGATCGCGCCGCCATTGACGTTGACCTTTGAGGTATCCCAGCCGAGGTCCTTATTGACGGCGCAGGCCTGTGCGGCGAAGGCTTCATTGGCTTCGATCAGGTCGAGGTCGCCGATCGTCCAGCCTGCTTTTTTCAGCGCGGCACGGGAGGCCGGAATCGGGCCGGTGCCCATGATCTTCGGATCGACCCCGGCTTGGGCCCAGGAGACGATGCGGGCGAGGGGGGGCTTGCCCTCTTTCGCCGCCTGCGCGGCCGACATCAGGACGACGGCCGCGGCGCCGTCGTTGATTCCCGACGCGTTGGCCGCGGTCACAGTGCCGTCCTTTTCAAAAGCGGGTCGCAGTTTGGCGATGGCGTCGACCGTCACGCCAGCCTTCGGATATTCGTCCGTGTCGACCACAACATCGCCTTTGCGGCTCTTGACGGTGACGGGCACGATCTCGTCCTTGAATCGACCGGCTTTTTGCGCGGCCTCCGCCTTGTTCTGCGAGCCCGCGGCGAATTCGTCCTGCTGCTGGCGGGTGATCTGGTACTCACGGGCGACGTTCTCGGCGGTGTTGCCCATGTGGTAGCCGTTGAACGCATCCCACAGCCCGTCCTTGATCATGGTGTCGATGAATTCGAGGTTGCCCATCTTGACGCCGCCGCGCAGGTGCTGCGCATGCGGCGCCATGCTCATGGATTCCTGTCCGCCGGCGACGACGATATCCGAATCCCCGTTCAGGATGGCCTGATAGCCGAGCGCGACAGTGCGCAGGCCCGAACCGCAGAGCTGGTTGACGCCCCAGGCCGGGCTTTCCACCGGAACGCCAGCGGCGATCGACGCCTGACGTGCCGGATTCTGGCCCTGCGCCGCAGTCAGAATCTGGCCCATGATGACTTCGGAGACCCGTCCGGGCTCGATTCCCGCCCGCTCCAGCGCAGCCTTGATGGCGATAGCACCGAGGGCGTGGGCGGGCGTCGTGGCAAGCGCGCCGTTGAAACTTCCCACTGGAGTGCGGGCGGCGCTGACGATGACGACATCGTCTGACATGGACACCTCCTGGAGCTTAAGTGACATGCTGGGGCTTGAGTGACTTGAAATTCGATGATGACAGGCCGCACCGGCGGTCCGCGATCTACTCAGATATATATCCTGTTGACCTCACGAGAGTGTGTCAATCATGCCAATGGCTGGAAGTTGCACCCGTACATGATCGTGAGCACTTCTATGCATTGGCATTAACTGTTTTTTATAAAACGGTAGCCGAAGCGGGCTGAAAGTGCTTACTTTGCTGCAATGCGTTACGTGTTAACCCCATCGTGGATGCCGGCGGGGTTTCTTGTCCTCGGCAGGGACGTGTGGGATCTATGGCGAAATCAGAGACACCGACGACAATCAAGAAATATGCGAACCGGCGGCTCTATAATACCGGCACCAGCACCTATGTGACGCTCGAAGATCTCGCGGGGATGGTCAAGCAGGGCGAGGACTTCCTTGTCTTCGATGCAAAGACTGGAGACGACATCACCCGTTCAGTGCTGGCGCAGATCATTTTCGAACAGGAAAACAAGACGGGGCAGAACCTGCTCCCGACCACCTTCCTGCGGCAGCTGATCCGTTTCTACGGCGATAGCATGCAGATGGTGGTGCCGAAATATCTCGAACGATCGATCGACATGCTGACCCGCGAGCAGGAGAAGTTTCGCAAGCAGATGACAAGCAGCTTCAGCGGCACTCCGTTCGCGCCGCTTGAGGAGCATGTCCGCCGCAACATGGAGCTTTTCGAGCGCACGTTCTCGATGTTCAAGCCATTCGTGCCGCCGCGCAATGGGACCGCCGCGCCCGAGCCGGAGAAAACGCCCGATACTCCCGATCCCGGCGACAATATCGAAGATCTTCGCCAGCAGATGAAGGAGATGCAGGACCGCCTGGAACGGATGTCGAAAGAGCCGAAGAAGGAGTAGGTGTTCGGGTCTGCGATCATGATCGAACAGATGACGCTGAGGTCGCCGACCAGGAATCCAAGGGGATTTCGGCTCATGCAGAACAGCAGCGCGGTCTCCATGCTCGTACCTGCATCGTGTGCGCCCTCTGCCCCGGCGGAGCCGAACTCCGCGGCCATTGCCTGACACCCCTCACGGCCTGCAATTGACGACCGGGGCGCCTGCCCGTCCCAGTCCATCAAGTGTCAGATTGGTATTTCCTCGCGTTGAACCTTTTCTTGAGATGGATGACTCTCACAAAGGGGTCACGCGTCGGTGTGCCGTGCGCGACAATCGTCGCCAGGCTGTCGTTTGAAGCCATTGTCGCCGGGAAAGCCGCAGCGAACGAATCCGCAAGGTAGCTCCATTTGGTTCCAGCCGAGACCCAGAACGGCATAGCCGAAGAGCAGCAAGAGGGCCGCTCGGGCATCGTCGGCCTGGTTCGCGCTATTCCGATCCGCTGGCGCATTTTCTCAATCACGGCTTTGAATTCTGCGGCCGTGCTTGTTCTTGCGCTGTTGATATGGAGCGGTGCCAAGACCCTGGGGTCGGCATGGGACGACGTGCGTCAGGTCAGGAACTCCGATAAGATCCTTGCGGTTCTCGAGAGCGAGACCGGTCGACTGCAAAACCTGATCCATCGCTACGTCAATCAGCCCGGTCCCGATCTGTTTGCGGAAATCCTGCTGTTGCGCGAGGCCATCCTCGGCACCTTGAGAGCGCGCGCTTCGACTGACCCGATATTGCTGGGTACGGTCGACGAACTGGAACGCGCCACCGAACGCTTTCTCAGCGGTTTCAGGGAATTGCGCGCATTACAGACGACGATTGCCAAGACCTATAAGAACCAAATCCTGACGCCTACCAAGGACATGGCCGGCCTCTATTCGATCATCGAGGGTGCGATCAGTCGCCGCGACGCGCGGATATGGCCGACACTTGGCAAATCACGCGAGGCATTCACGGCGATGCTGGTGGACGCCAACGCCTACTACCTCGCACCCGCGTCAACCAGTGCGGACGAAGTCCGAAAGAATATCGATGCGGTCGCGCGCACGATCCCGGTGATGATCGATTTTGCCGAGAACGATCTCCAGCACGACGCATTGCAGCGGCTCAAAACACGAACATCTGCGCTGCACGATGGGATCGCGAGCCTGTCCGATCTGCTCACCAAGCGAACGGATCTTTCGCGCAACTCCATCGACGCCAGCCAGGCTGAGACCATCGCCGCGATCGACGGCTTGTCGGTCAAGATGCGTCGGCGGGAGCAGAATGCGCAGTTGACGTTTGACCACACTCTCACGAGCATCTCCCGCAAGATGCTGTCGATCGCCGCGATCTTTCTCGCCATCATAGTGATTGCCGGCGTTGTCATCGCGCTCAGCATCCGTCTGCCCCTGCGGCAGCTCATGACGTCGATGCGCGCGATCATGTCCGGCGACTACGGTCGCAGAGTCGCCGGCACCGACGCGCGGGATGAAATCGGCACTATGGCGCGCGCGGTCGAGATGTTCCGCAAGAACGCCATCGCCAAGCGCGCGGCGGAGGACGAATTGCGGGCATCGACGCAGAGGGCCGAGAATGCTTTGCTAGAATTGAACGCGGTGCAGCGCAATCTGATCGACGCTGAGCGGCTTGCAGTGCTCGGGGGGTTGGTCGCGGGCGTCGCGCACGAGGTGAACAATCCGATCGGCATCAGCCTCACTGTTGCTTCGAGTTTCGCTTGGCGCGCCGACACATTCGACGCCGAATTGAGATCCAAGACGCCACTGAAGCGTTCGCAGCTTGAGGAATTCGTGAGCACCTGTCGCGATGCAGCTCGTCAGCTGGTTGCAAATCTGCACCGGGCCGGCGAACTGATCCAGTCCTTCAAGCAGGTTGCCGTCGATCGATCTCACGCTGAGCGCCGCCAGTTCAGCTTGAGTGAATCCACCGGCCAGATCGTCGCCAGCCTCCGTCCGGTTCTGAAGCGATCTCCGATAAACATCTCTGTCGATGTCCCGGAGGGTCTGATTATAGATGGGTTTCCCGGCTCATACGGGCAGATTTTGACTAATCTTTTTCTCAACGCTGCCAATCACGCGTTCCCCAATGGGCGATCGGGTACGATTTCCATCGCGGCGAGCCTGCGCGCCAATGATGACATCGAGATCATTTTTTCCGACAATGGTATCGGGATGACACCGGACGTCCAGCGGCAGGCGTTCGATCCCTTCTTTACCACACGCCGCAACGAGGGTGGCACCGGCCTTGGGCTTCACATTGTCTACAATCTTGTCATACAGCAGCTCGGCGGTCGGATGACGGTGAAATCAGAGCTGGGACAAGGAACGACTTTTCGCATTATCATGCCGCGATCCGGCGCCGGCGCTGGCACGGAAACAGACAGCGGGACAGTACAATGGCCTACCAGGATGATCTCCTCGACCTGATCGACGATTCTGGAGCTGATCGCCCCGGGGCGTCGACGGTTCGCCAGTGGAAGGTCGCCGTGATCGACGACGATCGGGCGGTGCATGAAGGCACGCGCTTTGCGCTGAGCGATTACAGTCTCAACGGACAGACGCTGGAGATTCTGTCGGCCTATTCGGCTGCCGAGGGACGTGAGCTAATGCGCGCGCACCCTGACATCGCCGCGGTGCTCCTCGATGTGATCATGGAGACCGACGAAGCCGGCCTCGATCTCGTCGAATTCATCCGTAACGAGCTACAGAACGAAACCGTGCGCATCATCCTGCGCACGGGGCAACCGGGACAAGCGCCGGAGCGCAGCGTTATTGTCGACTACGACATCAACGATTACAAGGCCAAAACGGAACTCACCGCCGACAAACTGTTCACCTCCTTGACTGCGGCGCTGCGCAGCAATCAGCAGCTCGAACGGATGGTGCAGACCCGTCGCGGCCTCGAGATCATCATCGATGCGGCTTCCACGCTCTACGATTTTAAGTCGATGCAGCGGTTGGCCGAAGGCGTCCTGACGCAGATCGCGTCGCTTTTGAACATCGACTGTGCGGGCATTCTGGTGTTGCGCGACGGCGGCGCGGTCGATGATGACTTTGCGGTTCTTGCGGGGTCCGGCTGTTACAGCTGCTTCAGCGGGGTCGACGGCCAGGCATCGCTCGATTCCGATCTCAAGCAGACGGTCGAGGACGCCTTCAGGCGGCGTAAGCACGAATTCGCCGATCACCGTTCGGTCCTCTATATCCGCACCGGCAGTGGACGCGAAGTCGTGGTGTTGTTGCAGGCCGAGCGCGATCTATCGGATACTGATCGGTCCCTCGTGGAGATCTTCGGCAGTCGGCTGTCGATCGCATTCGACAACGTGATCCTCTATGAGCAATTGCAGGACGCCAACGCGCAGCTCGAAGACCGCGTGGCGCAGCGCACGCGCGCGTTGATGCAAGCCAATCGCAGGCTTTCCGCGCAATGGCTGCGGTTGCAGCGGGCCAACGGGTTCAAGAATGAGATTCTAGGAACGGTGGCGCACGACCTGAAGAATCCTCTCGGCGTCATCCTGGGGCGGACCGAAATGCTCGCCGAACTTGTCAGCGCAGGCTCGTACGGTGACACCGTCACCGTGCAGGTCGATCACATTCGCGACGCCACCAAGCGCCTGATTACGATGGTCGATCACCTGATTTCAGACGCCATGGCCGATGCTTTCGATATCACTATAAAGCGCGAGCCGGTCGATATCGCGGCGCTGGTCGCCGAGGTCTCCGAGGCCAATCAGCTATCAGCGGTTAACAAGCAGCAAACCATCGCCGTGTCGGCGCCTACCGGACACGTCACGATCTGCGACCAGGACCGGATGCGCGAGGCGATCGACAATCTCGTCAGCAACGCCATCAAGTACAGCCCGGTGGGAGGCAGGATCACGCTTCTGGTCGGCCAGGATGCGGACCACACAATCATCCGCGTCACGGACGAGGGCGCCGGCCTGTCGCCCGAGGATTTAGGACGACTGTTCGGCCGTTTCCAGCGATTGTCCGCAAAACCCACCGCTGGTGAAAGCTCCACCGGCCTTGGCCTGTCGATCGTGAAACGGATCGTCGAAATGCATGATGGCCAGATCAAAGCCGATAGTGGTGGCCCCGGACAGGGATCGACCTTCACCATCATCTTGCCTACGACAATCTGACATGAACAGGAATCCGTATATCATTGTGGTTGACGACGAGGCGCCTGCCCGGGAGATGGTGGGTGACTATCTCAAGATGCATGGCTTCGCCATCACGTTGTGCGACGGCGGCCGAAGTTTGCGCGACGCGATCGGCAGGACAACGCCAGATCTCGTAGTACTCGATCTGAACATGCCGGAGGAGGATGGCCTTTCGATCATCCGCGATCTCAAGAGCCGCACCAACATTCCGGTGATCATGCTGACGGCGACGGCCAGCCCGATTGATCGTGTGGTCGGCCTCGAACTCGGCGCCGACGACTACGTGGCAAAACCATGTGAGTTGCGCGAACTGATGGCGCGTATCCGCTCGGTACTGCGGCGAAGTGCGCCAAAAATGGAGGGCAACGAACATCCGCTTACGGCGTCGGAGTTTGGTCTGTTGAAGGTCTTCGCCGCCAATCCGAAACGGGTTCTGTCGCGCGAGCGGCTGCTGGAACTGGCCAATGCACGCGACAGCGAAGCCTTTGATCGGGCGATTGATCTGCGAATCATGCGGATCCGGCGGAAGATCGAGCCCGACCCCGCAAAGCCCGCGGTGATTCGGACCATCCGGGGCGGCGGTTATCTGTTTTCACCTTCCGGCGACAAATCCTGAGTTGCTCCAACGGCTAAGTCTAACGACGTTCAAACGAACAGTGCTTTCCCAGCTCAGTCGAAACTGACAAAAAAATACTTTAATATTCAACAGTTTGCGCCACAGAACCGGTATGCATTTTTTGCGGAGTATACGCTGGGTTTCGCTGATTGTTTCATCGCTGGGGAGGGGACGAAACAATTGCACCTTCCCGCGAAACCATTTTCTGCTTTCCGTGCAGGCGTTCTGAAACGTGAGACGGCTAATATTCTGCCCAACGATAAGGGGAGCCGTCATGCAAAATGTCATCGCGATTAACGCAGCCGCCTGCCAAGGCATTATCGCTGCCCAGGCAACCACAGATGAGATGCTTCTCGAGCGGATCGCCCACGGCGACCGGGCGGCGATGCATACCCTGTATTTGCGGCATAACGTCCGAGTCTATCGCTTCGTGCTCCGTAGCTTGCGCGACACGACGGCGGCCGAAGATATTGTCAGCCAGGTATTCCTGGACGTTTGGCGTACTGCCGGCCAGTTCGAAGGCCGCTCACGGGTATCAACGTGGTTGCTTTCGATTGCCCGGTTCAAAACGCTGACCACGCTGCGCCAGCGTCGGCATGAGGATATCGACCAGGAGAATGTCCGGGAAATCGCTGATGGCGCCGATACGCCCGAGGCGTCGCTCGATCGCAGCAACGTCAGCGAAATTCTGCGAGCCTGCATCGCCAAGCTGTCCCCGGCTCATCGCGAGATCATCCATCTCGTTTACTATCACGAGAAGACGGTCGAAGAAGCCGGCGAGATCATCGGCATTCCGCCAAGCACCGTGAAGACCCGTATGTTCTATGCCCGCAAACAACTCGCAGCGCTTTTGAAAGTGGCGGGCCTCGCAACACTAGCAGCCTGACCAACTACTTGATCTGCTGATCGCCCGCCTAGCAGCGGCCCCGATGCATGACGTTCGGGCCGGTTTGCGTTCGGGCGACATCCCCGCGCTTGAGCGATTATCGGAAAACCGCGAGCGAACCGCGCAGTGCCCATCGTTGCTGGCGCCAGCCTGCAATCCCAAGCAGAGGCCTCGGGCGGCCAGGGCTGAATCGATAATGGTCGTTGCACGTCTGAGGGCTTCGCAAAGCGTGAGACGGCGCGGCTTGTCTCTGCCGCCACTATAGCGTTTTTGAGCGAAGTGGAATCCGGTTCGCGGGAGAGAAACGCGTCTAATCAACAAGCTCTAGCCTACTTCGGTCATCAATGCGGCATTGCCGCCGGCGGCTGCGGTATTCACCGTTACGGTCTGTTCGGTGGCAAACCGGGTGAGATAGTGGGGGCCGCCGGCTTTGGGTCCTGTCCCCGACAGCCCATGGCCACCGAAGGGCTGCACTCCGACCACAGCGCCAATCATGTTGCGGTTGACGTAGATGTTGCCGACCTGAAGCCGGTCAGCGACGATCTCGATCGTATCGTCAATGCGCGAGTGGATGCCGAGCGTCAGGCCAGAGCCGGTGTCGGCGATGGAGTCCAACACCCCATCGAGACCGGAGGCGCTATAGCGCACGATGTGAAGGATTGGTCCGAACACCTCTTCGGTCAGTTGCCGCGCGTCGTCCAGCTCGAAGATATGCGGCGCGACGAAATTGCCCGATGACGGCGCAAGTCCCGCGAAATGTACCTGAGCCTCGCGCGTCATGCGCGCGATATGCGCATCGAGCCGATCCTTTGCCTCGCGGTCGATCACCGGGCCGACATGGGTGGCGGGATCGGACGGATCGCCGATCCTCAATTCGCGCGCTGCGCCAACGATCATCTCGATCATGCGGTCGGCCACGTCCTCCTGCACGAACAGAAGCCGCAGCGCGGAGCAACGCTGCCCGGCCGAGCGAAATGCCGAAGTCACGACATCGTCGGCGACCTGCTCGGGCAGCGCGGTGGCGTCGGCGATCATGGCGTTGATGCCGCCGGTCTCGGCGATCAGCGGCACGATCGGGCCGTCCTTGGCGGCGAGCGTGCGGTTGATCGATCGCGCCACTTCTGTTGAGCCGGTGAAGACCACGCCCGCGATGTCGCGATGCGCGACAAGCGCAGCCCCGATGTGTCCGTCGCCCTGAATGAGGTGAAGCGCCGCCTCCGGAATCCCGGCTTGATGCAGCAGGTGCACAACTTCCGTGGCGATCCTCGGCGTCTGTTCAGCCGGTTTCGCAACCACGGTATTTCCAGCCATCAGCGCCGCCGTCACCTGCCCCAAAAAGATAGCCAGCGGAAAATTCCAGGGCGAGATCGCGGCAAAAACGCCGCGCCCGCGCAGACGCAGCGTGTTGCGTTCGCCGGTCGGCCCGGGCAACGGCTGCGCGTCGCCGAACAGCTTGCGGCCTTCCGCGGCATAGTATCGGCAGAAGTCGGCGGCTTCGCGAACCTCCGACACACAATCATCCAGCGTCTTACCGCCTTCCCGTTGTAAGAGCGCGATGAAGCGCGCCGATCGCTGTTCCAACAGGTCGGCTGCGCGATCCATGGCGGCGGCTCGCACGGCCGCCGGTGCGCGGCTCCACGATGAAAACCCACTGCGCGCCGCGGCAACGGCTCGGTTCACATCTTCCGGCCGGCTATCGTTCACCGGCACGATTGAGACATGCTCAGCCGCGACCTCGGCAACCAGCCGGTTCACCGCGGCGCGCTCGCCGAATTCGACTCCGCGCGAGTTGATGCGCTCCGGCTGGAAAAGATCGCGCGGCAGTGGAATCCTCGCGTGCTCGGCGCTGTCGGCGCTTCCTATGATATCGACCGGTCTGCGCAGCAGCGTGTCTAGCGGCATATTGGGATCGGAGACCGTCGCGACGAAGGAGGAGTTGGCTCCGTTCTCGATCAGGCGGCGCACCAGATAAGCGAGCAGGTCGCGGTGACTGCCGACCGGCGCATAGATGCGGCAGGCGATCACGGGGCGATCCTTGCAGAGCGTGGTGTAGAGGGCTTCGCCCATGCCGTGCAGGCGTTGGAATTCAAAGCCGGTCTCTCCGTCCGTCAGTTCGAGAAGCGTTGCGACAGTGAGGGCATTGTGGGTTGCGAACTGCGGAAACAGGCGCGGCCGCAGCGTCAGCAGTTTTTTCGCGCAGGCGATGTAGTTCAGGTCGGTCATCGCCTTGCGGGTGAACACGGGATAGCCGTCGAGCCCGCGCTCCTGCGCGCGCTTGATCTCAGTGTCCCAATACGCGCCCTTCACCAGACGAACCATCATCCGCCGGTTCAGGGCTCGTGCGAGGTCGTCGATATAGTCGATAACGGCACCGGCGCGCTTCTGATAGGCCTGGACGGCGAGGCCGAAGCCACTCCAGCCAGCGAGCGAGCGGTCGGCGGCAATGGCGGCGATCACATCGAGCGAAAGCTCCAGCCGATCGGCTTCCTCCGCATCGACCGTGAAAGCGAGATTGAGCGCTTTGGCGCGCTTGGCGAGATCGATGGCGCGCGGAACCAGCTCCACCATCACCCGCCCTCGGCTCACTGCCTCAAAGCGCGGATGCAGCGCCGACAGCTTGACGGAAATGCCGGGGCGGTCGGGCAGGGTCCTGTCGCCCACGCCGCGGCCGATCGCCTCAATGGCGGCGGCGTAGGAACTGAAATAGCGGTCCGCATCCGCAGCGGTGCGCGCGCCCTCGCCTAGCATGTCGAAAGAGTAGCGGGTGCATCCCGCCGAATGCGCGTGCGCCCGCTCGAGCGCAGCCTCAATGGTTTCGCCCAGTACGAAGTGACTGCCCATCAGCCGCATCGCCTGCCGCGTCGCCGCGCGAATCGCCGGAACGCCGAGCCGTTTCGCGAGCCGCCCGATGGTTCCCTGCGGCGTCTCGCCCGGTTGGATGACCCGCGCCGACAACCCGAGCGCCCACGCGGACGCGTTGACAAGAAAGGCGCTGGATTTGGTCTCGTGGTGGATGAAATTGCCTTGCCCGAGCCTGTCCTCGATGAATCTGTCCGCGGTCTCGGTATCGGGAACCCGCAGCAGCGCCTCGGCGAGCACCATCAGCGCGAGGCCTTCCTTGGTCGATAGTGCAAACTCGCGCAGCATATCCTCGACGCCGCCGAGTGGGTCGTCGTTTTGCCTGATCGCATCGATCAGGCGTCGCGCCGTCCGATCGATCCGCGTTTCCCGCTCAGGTGTCAGCCGGGCCTCGGCGAGCAGCCGCTCCGCGATTGGCCGGTCATCCGGAGCGTAGGGAACCGAGAACGGCGGTGGAAGCTGGGGCGACATCGGTGATTCCTGATCACGATGATTCTGGATTGAATCGATGCAAAATCACGAACGTGATCGATTTCCCGATTTTTGAGCGGGAGCGGTCCCGCTAAGTTCCGTGCACAAACTTTCCGGTTCTGGTAGCAGCATGTGAGCGGCACGCGTCATCGATAAATAGGATCGCTGTTGCGCCTGCGCGACCCTCTCTCCGCGTCGTACAGGCTAATCTCAGTCCGGGATCGGATATCAGGTCGAGGGACGATGGCGGGCTTTCCGGAACGACAACATGACCGCGCCCGCGTGCGCCGCCTGTCTCGTCTGCTTGTGGTGGGCGCGATGCTGCTCATGGCTAACGGCGTGGATCATCCTGTCGAAGCCGCAGAACTCAGTCCGGGAATCTCGCAGCTTTATACCTCGGTTTCGATCAATCCCCCGACCGCGGAATCCATGACGGTCTGCTACGGTTTCGTCTGCCGGCGTCGCGAAAGTCTTGACTTCACGTCCGCCGACCGTGCCGCGTTGGGGCGGGTTCTGGCGGCCGGCCGCTCATCGGCCGCTGCGGAACGCCGGGCTGTGCAGAAGGCGGTGGTCTGGTTCGATCGCCGCATGGGATCGATCCTCGGAACTGACAGGCGTGTGGCGCGGGCTGATTTCCGCGCCGGCGATGACAAGCACAACTTCGATTGCTGGGACACGACGCGCAACGTGACGAGCCTGTTGCTGGTCCTGCAGGGCTGGGGGCTTCTCAAATTTCACACTGTGGGAAATCCGCGTTATCGTGGCAACGCGCTTGTCTTGCAGACCCCGCATAACACCGCGGTGCTGGTGGAGCGCACCACGCGTGTGGAGTGGGTCGTTGACATGTGGACGCGCGGCTTTGCGCAATTGCCCGATGTCATGACCGTGGATCAATGGACCAAGCAGAACTGAGACAATGCCTTCCTGCGCGACTTTGCCACGAAGATTACCCGATCGTCGTCGCCGGCGAATTCAGTCTGCGCGGATAGCGTAAACCTGATGGCGTCGGCGGAGCCCATGTCGTTCGCCCGGAATGGATCGCGCCTGCCAGGACGCGCTTTTATCCGAGCCTGAAGGATCGCGTCGACGCGTCAAACCTTCAGGTTTTCGGCCGAAGTTTTGCCTCGATTGGCAACTTCTTCGAACTCAACCGTCTGCCCCTCGTTGAGGGTCGAAAGACCTGCTCTTTCCACGGCTGAAATATGGACGAACACATCCTTGCCACCCCCGGCCGGCTGGATGAAACCATAACCTTTGGTCGGGTTGAACCACTTCACAGTACCCTTAGCCATTCCCAAGTCTCCGCAGGATTGAAACAGTCGTCGGCCCCCGGAACCGGCTTGTCCGACGGCGCACAAGATACGCGGTCTCGGTCCGGCTTGATAGATCAAACATGAAGGCCGGTACCATTTTGCCACAATTCTGAGAGGCCTCAGACCGCCAAGTACAAGGGGTCTCGCCCGACCGGGGTAGCGCCGGGGGGCCACAGCGGCCGGTGTCCCAAGCTTTCCGGGGGGCTCTCGGCGAATACCCTTGCGACGTCAATACGTAGCAGTGAGATAGTCGACGATCTTGCTGATGTCGGTCTCATCGATCTGCGCGCCGTACACCTTGATCATCTTGTTCACTTCCGCCTGCCAAAAATCCTTTTTGAATTTCGGGCCGCGTGGCTGGGTCGCGATGTAATCCGCCGAATGGCAGGCCAGGCAATTGTTCTTTACGACGTCGACATTGAGTCCTGGTTTGAATTCGATCGTTTCGCGCGGGAGCTTGTAGGAAAGCGGTTCGGCGATGGCCCCCGTCGACTCGTAGGCGCAGGCGCTCGCGGCCAGTCCGATGCCGGTCGCGAGGGTAAGAACAACTGAACGCGTCATGAGCCTCTCCCTCAAGAGACCGAGACGCGAACGGTCTCGGTGACGTTGCGCATGTAACCGGCCGGATTCCACGTGGCATCAGACGGCTGCACCTGACCGCCATCGCTGGTCGCGCGCACCTTCAATTCGTGTGGACCGGCAGTGAGCTTGACCGGAACCTTCCATTCGCGGAACGAGTATTTACCGTAGTTCCGGCCGAGCCGCGCGCTCTTCCAGGTCTTGCCGCCGTCGACTGAAACCTCGACATTCTTGACACCCGTGCCGCCATCGAACGCGATTCCCTTCAAAATTTTTCCGCCGCGTCTGAGTTGCGCGCCCTCGGTGACGTTAGTGATGAAGGAGCGGACATTGAGCCTGTTGATGGGGACCGTCGCTGTCGGCGTGGTGCCCGGTTCGACGCAGGCGCAGGCATTGTCGGGAATGCGATAGGCCGTCTTCATCCAGAAATTGTCATAGATGCTGTCGATGACGGTGATCTCATTGAGATGCTTTATCCAGTAGGTGCCGTAATATCCGGGAACGACGAGCCGAAGCGGAAAGCCGTTGAGAAACGGCAGGTCTCTTCCATTCATCAAATAGGCCAGCATGACCTCGCCGTCGCGTGCGTGATCGACATCAAGCGCCTTGGCAAAATCCGGGGTCTTGTCGCTGACGGGGCCATCCATGCCCCCGAAAACCACTTGCTTGGCGTCGTGCTGTACGCCGGCTTGATCGAGCAGGGTCTTGAGCGAAACGCCGCGCCAGCGTGCGTTGCCCATCGCTCCGTGACCGAGCTGGCCGCCTGCGACGCGGGGATTGACGAATCCGCGGCTGTTGCCTGAGCACTGATTGACCGCGACGATCTCTGTCTGCTTCATCTTTTTGATGTCCTTAAGCGACAGCTTGAGCGGACGATCAACCTTGCCCTTGATCTCGAGCATGAAGGTGTCGGGATCGATATTGAGCGGGATGTCGGCAAGATGATAGCGGACAAAGAAGGCGTCGTTCGGCGTGATGGGGCCTTCGTTGAAAACCGAGAACGGTGTTTCGAGTTGTGGTGGCCGGCTGGTGATTCCGATCATCGGACGCTTCTGTGGATATTTGACCAGCGGACGTTCGCCGTTGTCGAAGGGCATCGTCACGCTGTCGAGCGCCAAGGCTTTGAAAGGGGTCAGGCCGATGCTAAGCGTCAGTCCAGCGCCGATGCGTTTCAGCATTTCTCGTCTGTCGAGCATTGGCTTCCTCCGAAGCTTTATTGACATGGCCCGTCATCACGGATCACAGTTCTGCAAGTTTGTCACCGGACAGCGGCAAGTCAATCGACGAGTTCCGAATATGCCGTTCGATGCGATCGATGGATCGGATCGCGAGATTTTGATGCGGCGGCATGACAACAGCCCGTTGCTCTCAACGCAAAAAACCCCGGCCGCTGGGCGGCCGGAGCTTTTTGACCGGACAGGAAGGTGCGATCAGTCGCAGACGTTGATGGTCCGCAGGCGGAAGCCGAACGGGGTCGGCACGCGGCGCACGACGTAGCAGCCGTCGTCGTAACCGCCGATATAGGCAACGCCGAAACCGTGGCCGAAATGGCCGTGGCCGAAGTGGTGGCCGTGATGCCATCCACCGTATCCTCCGCCATGCCAACCGTGAGCCGAAGCGGCGGTCGGAGGCAGCGCCATCGCGCTGAGGGATGCTGCGGCAACAAGCCCGAGAGCAATCTTACGAAACATGGTCGTTCTCCTTTTAGATGAAGCGTGGGATGCGCGGGTTTCAGGTTCAAAGCGATTTTCAGTTTCCAGTTGCGGGCTCTTGCTTGGTCTCGCTCTTGCCCGTCGCAAGTTCGTCGCTTGCTTTGAAAAGGCGGTTCGAAGAATCCGGCCGACATTTTTCTGAATGGACGTTCAGACAAGTGGGGTTTCGAGCCCTATGCGTGTGCGAAATCTCACACGGTGCGAATGCCGCTGAAAAATATGCGTGAACCAAGCGGCGACGGGCCGACCTCGCCCTAGATTGACACCGAGGACCGGGTGGTCAAGAAACGCGAGGAAGCTGCCGGAGAACCATGCGAGGACGCGCGACAGGTGTAATCCTCGACATCCAGATGACAATCGCACAGTCCGATAAACCCGCGTTGCCACCGGAGCGTCCCGCGCTTTCGTCGCTGCTTTGGGTCGCGGCATTGATCGCTGTGATGACCGCGATGAGATGCGTCTTTGCCGGCACGCTGGATCTGCGCACTGACGAGGCCTATTACTGGACCTGGTCGAAGGAAAGCGCGCTGTCCTTCCTCGATCATCCTCCGATGATTGCGTGGTTCATTCGTTTCGGTACCGCGATTTTCGGCGATACAAATTTCGGCGTCAGGTTTGCCGGGCTGCTGGCGATGCCGATCTCACAATTGCTGCTTGCCGACATCGTTCGCCGAGTCACGCACGACATCCGTGCCGCCATGCTGGCGGTTCTGATGATGGAAGCGGCGCTGTACTACGGCCTGCTAATGGCGAAGGTCGCGCCCGACATTGCGCTGATTCCGTTTGAACTGGCGATGGTCTGGTCGCTGGTGAGGCTCACGGAGAGCGGCGACGCGCGCTGGTGGCTCGCGGCCGGTGTTTTCGGGGGGCTCTCGCTGCTGTCGAAGCTGACTGCTTTGATGCTGATTCCCGCCATTGCCGCCTTCATCCTCGTGCCGGACTGGCGTTGGCGCTGGCTACGCAGTCCGTACCCATGGACCGCGGCGTTGATTGCCGTTGCGGTGTTCTCACCGGTCCTGATTTGGAACGGGATGCACGACTGGGCCTCGTTCAGGTTTCAGTTCGTTCGTGCGACGTCGGCACATGATCTTACACTTCGCACGCTCGGCGATTACATCGGCCTTCAGTTCGGTCAGGTCGGACCGATCCTGCTGCCTGTGGTGCTGTTCGCGGTAGGCGTCACGGCATGGCGTGGCTACCGGCATCGCGATCCCGTCGCCGTGCTGTTGTCTACCGCCGTACTCGTACCGTTCGGGTATTTTCTCTGGAAATCGCTGACGCTTCGGGTCGGCGACACCTGGCCGATGTTCATCTGGCCGTTGGGTTTCGCGGCGGCGGCGATCGACATTGCAATGCGACGGCGCGAAAACTGGCCGGCGTGGATGCTGAAATGGTCAACGTTCTGGGCCAACGCCGCGATTGTGTCGGGTCTCTGTCTCGTCGTCGCGATCTTTCTTTATTACACCGTCAGTCCGTGGAATTTCATCGGCAAGACCGATCCGATCGGCGGTGAGGCGGGATTCGCGCAGGTCGCGAGCCGCGCTGAAAGCGAAATGCAAAACTCCGGTGCAACCTGGATCGCAACAGTCGACTACCGCGTTTATGCGATGCTGCGCTGGTATCTCAGGGATCGCGTGCCGGTGATCCAGATCAATGAGCGCAGTCGTTTCTTAGGCTTTCGGGATCCGGGTTGCGACATGATTGCCGGGCATGCCGGGCTCTATGTCGCCCGGGAGCCGGATGATGCCTCGATTCTGGCCTCGACCGCGGCGGTGCTCACGCCCCTCGGTCAGGTTCAACGGACCTGGCGTGGACGGGTCATGGACACCTATGTGCTGGAAAAGCTGACGGGCTGGACGCCCGATCTCTCGCCGCCGCCGGCCTCGCCGTTTTACAAATGGCGACAACTAGCCGAGGGCGGGGCAGTTTGCCGTCTAGGGTCTATTTCAACAGGAGCGAATCAGACTCTAGCCGCATCCTTGTGAGAGAGGATGATTTTATCCGAAAACCGGTACTCACTTTTGCGGAATACGCGCTAACTCAGTTGCCGCCGTCTCGCTTGCGCAACAGATCTTTTACAAGGTCGCCGAGCGCGGGCCGCGGCAGCGCCGTGAACGGCATCGGCCGGGTAACGTCGATCGCCGCCAGCCCGAGACGGGCGGTCAGCAATCCATTGAGGACGCCTTCGCCCAAACGCGTCGACAGTTTCGCGGCGATGCCCTGGCCGAGCATTTGCTGGATCAGCGTGTCACTCGCCGCCATGCCGCCGGTGATTGCCAGATGCGCGATGACGTGGCGCATCAGGCGGATCATCCCGAGCGTACCTGGCCTTCCGCCATACAGACGCGCAAGCTGCCGCACCAGCCGCATCGCTGCGGCGAATACGAACAGCACATCCACGACGGCGCGAGGGCTGACCGCGGTGACGATCGACACACGCTGCGCTGCCACTGATACGAGTCGGCGCGCCTCTTGGTCCAGCGGAGCCATCAGTTCGCGTTCGGCGAGCCGCACCAGATCGGCGCCGTCGATGATGTCAGTGCTATGGCTCCGCAACGTTGCTCGTGCCCGGGCCAGGTGCGGATCGTTGTGGGCGAGTTTCACCAGATCGTGCACGACCGCGTCGGCTTCCTTGCGATTGTCAGCCGCGATTGCGGCCAGCGCTCGCCGATGCAGATTCTCGATGGTGGCGAGACGGGTAAGACCCGCGATCTCGCGGGCCGCGATGGCAATCGACGCGATGACAAACAGCGCCGCCAGCATCAGCCCGAGGAAACCAAGCCCCTCGCTGCGTGCAAACAGGTCGCCGACCAGATCGATAGCGCCGATTACGGTGCCGAGCAGGATGAACCCGGCCAATGACGACCAGAACAATGCCCCCCAACGAAATCCCTTCCGCGCCGGAACCGGAGGCATCTCCGCCGGTTCCGGGAGGAGTACGGGCTCCGGCTCGGGTTCCGCTTCCGGCGTGATGCTGATGCTGCCGCGAGCAACCCGGCTCGCGGCCTCGTCGTGTTCCAGGACCACGACGAGCGGATCGTCGAGCTTGAATGTGACGGGACGACGCAGGCCGGAACGCTCACTCATTGCAGTCGGTCTCCGATTAGGAACTGGAGCGCCCGGTCGAGGCGGATATGGGGCAGCGACGGTTCGCCAGTTCCTTCGTTTTGGAGGCGCGGGGGACGAAAGCGCAGAAAACGAAAGTCGGCCTGATCCATAGCGGATGTCGACAGCCCGCGGAAAGCGCCGTTTCCGCTGAAAAGTTCCTTGACATCCTCAGGCAGGTCTCCGGGGAATGTTGCGACTTCGGTGTTGCCGTCGAAGGTCTCGCCATTGGCGGCTTCGCCGGCAAGGGGCGTGCCGAGTATGGACGGCAGTTTCTCGCGACCGCATCGCACCTGCGCCTCGCGCGTGGCGCGGACCGCGGCCAAGGCGACGACATCAATGGCGGCGCCGGCGACTTCGGCCCGCGAGGCGGCGCGTTCCACAATGCGCCGAAGGATCGCCTCAAGCCGGTCATGACTGGTGTGATGCAAGTGGTCGGCCTTGGTAGCGGCGAACAGGATGCGATCAATCCGCGGCCGCAATAGTGTACTGAGTAACGTGCTGCGGCCGACGCGATAGCAATCGAGAATTCCGGCAAGCGCCGCTTCGAGATCATATAAGGCTTCCGGTCCCGAATTGAAGGCGGCGAGTGTATCGACCAGCACAATCTGGCGGTCGAGCCGCGAAAAGTGATCGCGGAAAAACGGCCGCACCACGAGATCCTTATAGGCCTCGTATCGCCGCCGCATCATCGTCCAAAGCGATCCATCAATCGGGATTCCGCCGGAGGGCAAATCAAGCGGCGCGAAAGTGAGCGCGGGCGAGCCTGCAAGGTTGCCCGGCATCAGGAAACGGCCGGGCGGCAGCAGGCTCATGGCGAAACGTTCGTCCCGACACGCGCGAAGGTAGTCGGTGAACAGCCGGGCGGCGGCGAGTGTCGCCTGTTCATCCTCGCGGGCCGAGGGCCGCAGCGTTGCGAGATGATCGTGCCATGCGTGTGCGAGGCGCGCCCGTGGCTGTTGCCGCGATAGCGCCAAGCTCTCTGCCGACCACTGTTCATAACTCTTATCGAGCAGCGGCAGATCGAGCAGCCATTCTCCGGGGTAGTCGACAATATCCAGCGTCAGCGTTTGGTCCAAACCATTCTGCCGCTGATAGCCGATTACGAGCCGCAATTCGCTGATGTCGACCGTCGAGCTTGGCCAGCGCCGCTCCGTGATCAGGGTGTTGACGTGATGTTCATAGCTAAATCGCGGTACGGCGTCGTCCGGTTGCGGGGCAAGCTGCGCGCGGGCGATTCGACCGCTGGCGAGAGATTCAAAAACCGGAAACCGGCCGCCACGCGACAGACCGTGCACAAGCGCCGTGATGAACACGGTTTTGCCAGCGCGTGACAGGCCTGTCACGCCGAGCCTGATCGTCGGGTTGAAGAAGTTTTCGCCGTAGTCCAGCAGCGCGCGTGCCGAGAGGCGCGCTCCTTCAAAGATATCGGAAAAGCTGGCGGCCATATTGATGTGATGTCGGTGATGAAGCCTGCAATGGCGCACCTATGGTTCGTGGCAACCGGAAAGTGGCGACTGCCGAGCCTGAATCAAGTTCCGTATCCAAGTGAGATGTACATTAATTAGGTTGAGGCTTCGTTGACCCGCGGCTGCTCTACGGCTGCGGCGTGATCTTCAGAACTTGGCGGAGCCTGTCTTATATGGGCTGTGATCGACCTCGTCCTGGCCTGTGCGTCTTATGCGCGAGTGGAACGACGCGGACGACTCCTCGAAATGGTCGCGGTTCGCTCCGGGAATCTTGCGCCGCTAACGGTTGGCGCGCGTTTGCTGTTCATACGAGCGCAACATCGACGATCTCGGGCATGAATTTACCACTTCGGCTGGCTGTCTGTTCCGTTTTCGTAAAATTTTCTCTCCCTCCAGTTGTGTAAAAGAAGTTTAACTACTCGCGTAGATTGTATTTGCGAGCATTTGGGGACGACAATCATGAGCTTTCTACCGGCATCTCGCGATGCGAACGCGAAACTCGACGCGCTGAGCAGATCTCAGGCTATCATCGAGTTCAATCTCGACGGAACGGTCATCACCGCGAATGCGAATTTTCTCAATGCGATGGGATATACGCTCGAGGAAATCCGCGGCAAGCATCACGGCATGTTCGTCGACAAGGAACGTCGTGACAATGCTGAATATCGCGAATTTTGGGATTCGCTGCGTCGCGGCGAATATCAGGCGCGAGAGTTTAAGCGAGTCGCCAAGGGCGGGCGAACGGTGTGGATTCAGGCTTCCTACAATCCTCTGATGAACGCGCGAGGCAAGCCTTACAAGGTCGTCAAGTTTGCGACCGACATCACGATGCAGAGGCTGCGCAATGCCGATTATGAAGGTCAGCTGAAGGCGATCCACAAGTCGCAGGCCGTGATCGAATTCAATCCTGACGGCAGTATTATCACAGCGAACGACAATTTCCTTAAGACGGTTGGTTACAGTCTGGACGAGATCCAGGGCCACCATCACCGGATGTTCGTCGAGCCGGACGAGCGAGACAGCGTGGCTTATCAGGTTTTTTGGGACATGCTCCGGCGCGGTGAATATCAGGCCGCCGAGTACAAACGAATTGGAAAAGGCGGCCGGGCGGTCTGGATCCAAGCATCCTACAACCCAATCCAGGATTCGGAGGGGGCAGTCATGAAGGTGGTCAAGTTTGCGACCGATGTGACGGCTCAAGTCCAAGACCGTATGCGTCGTACGGATTTGCAGAAATCCATCGATACGGACCTCGGTCAGATCACTGAATCCGTTGCCGCGACGTCGCGGCGCGTTAGCTCGGCCGCCGATGCGTCCACGCAAGCGTCCGCCAACATGCAGGCTGTCGCGGCTGGCGCCGAAGAACTCGCGGCGTCGGTCGGCGAGATCAGTCGCCAGGCAGCGGACGCGCTTGCTATCTCCCAGCAGGCGGTCACCCAGGCGAACGAGACCGGCACCATCGTTGCCGGGCTTGCGACCGCCGCGCAGAAAATCGGCGACGTCATCAAGCTGATCAACAGCATTGCCGAGCAGACCAATCTGCTGGCGCTCAACGCCACGATCGAAGCGGCCCGCGCAGGCGAGGCCGGTCGAGGTTTTGCGGTGGTTGCGTCGGAAGTGAAGAGCCTGGCATCACAAACCGCCAAGGCGACAGAGGAAATCAGCGGTCAGGTTGCCGAAGTGCAAAACACCACCGGAAGCGCGGTGGGCGTCATCGAGGCCATCACCCAGACCATATCGCGGATCAACGAAATATCTGCGGCCATCGCTGCGTCGGTCGAGGAGCAGGCGTCTGTGACGCAAAGTATCTCATCTAATATGCAGGTCGCTGCCAAGAGCGTTGCCGATATCACGGCAAGCATGAGCGAGATAGCCGACGTCACGCAGTCCGTCGACGCCGCAACCCGCAAAGTCAAGGACGCATCTCGCGCGGTGGCGTAAGCGTTGGTATAGAGGCCGTTGCGCCGGCTCTTCTCTCCGTCATCTCGCCATGGCATGGTTGCTTCCGGGACGGTACGCGATCGGTCTCCGGTCGCGCCTGCGGGAGACTTCGCGTGGCCATTTCCAATAGTCCTGGTAATTTCGATTTCGGTCTCGGCGAAACCGCCGATGCAATCCGCGAGATGGTCCGTGATTTTTCCGCGAACGAGATCGCGCCGGGTGCTGCCGAGATCGACAGGTCCAACCAGTTCCCGCGCGATCTCTGGCCGAAGCTCGGCGCACTCGGTCTTCACGGGATTACCGTCGAGGAAGATTATGGTGGCGCCGGTCTCGGTTACCTCGAACACTGCATTGCAATGGAGGAAATCTCACGCGGTTCGGCTTCGGTCGGATTGTCTTATGGTGCTCACTCTAATCTCTGCATCAATCAATTGCGCCGCAATGGCAGCGAAACGCAGAAGCGAAAATATCTGCCGAAGCTGATTTCCGGCGAGAATGTTGGCGCGCTGGCAATGTCCGAGCCGGACGCTGGTTCGGACGTGGTCTCAATGAGGACGCGTGCTGACAGGAAAGGTGACCACTACGTTCTTAATGGCAGCAAGATGTGGATCACCAACGGGACGCTCGCGGAAACGCTGGTGGTCTACGCCAAGACCGACGCCGCGGCGGGCGCACGAAGCATCACCGCCTTTATCGTTGAGAAAGGCATGAATGGATTCTCAACTGCACAGAAGCTCGATAAGCTCGGTATGCGCGGCTCCGATACCTGTGAACTGGTGTTCGAGGATTGCGAGGTGCCAGAGGAAAACGTCCTCGGTGAAGCCGGCTGCGGCGTCAATGTCCTGATGTCCGGTCTCGATTACGAGCGCGCCGTGCTCGCTGCCGGTCCGCTCGGCATCATGCAGGCTTGCATGGATGTCGTGATGCCGTATGTGCACGAGCGTAAGCAATTCGGGCAGCCGATCGGCAGCTTCCAGCTCGTTCAAGGCAAGGTTGCTGACATGTATGTCACCATGAATGCGTCCCGCGCCTATGTCTATGCGGTGGCAAAGGCGTGCGATCGCGGCGAGATCACGCGCGAGGACGCGGCAGGAGCGATCCTTTACTCCGCGGAGAAGGCGACGCAATGCGCGCTGGATGCGATCCAGTTGCTGGGCGGGAATGGTTACATCAACGACTATCCGGCCGGCCGCCTGCTGCGCGATGCCAAGCTCTATGAAATCGGCGCCGGCACGAGCGAAATCCGCCGCATGCTGATTGGTCGCGAGCTATTTGAGAAGAGCGCCTAGAGCGGAATGAGGAAAGGGCGCAGCGGCTTTCCGCCTGCACCCCGCTTCTCAAAATATTGGAATCGATCACGTTCATGAAAATGCTGCGCTGATCAGCGTGGCAAAGAGCCTGAACGGTAGGCTGCCTCACGGTCGCGCTTTCTCAGCCCGCGCCGCGACACTCAGGGCGTCGTGCGCGTTCCGATCCATGTGTCGCGGGCGGTAGTCTAGTTGCGTTAGTCTAGTTATTGACGACGACGACCGTCGTGCCGATCGGCACGCGGTTATAAAGGTCCACCACGTCCTCGTTCGTCATGCGGAAACAACCAGAGGACACCGCCTGACCGATCGTCTCCGGTTCGTTGGAGCCGTGGATGCGATAGAGCGTGGAGCCGAGATACATCGCGCGCGCGCCGAGAGGGTTTTCGAGTCCGCCCTTCATGTGGCGCGGCAGATCGGGGCGACGCGCGATCATTTGCGCGGGCGGGGTCCAGCTCGGCCATTCCTTCTTGGCGCTGATGCGGTGGACGCCGCTCCAGCGGAATCCGTCGCGGCCGACGCCGATACCGTATCTCAGCGCCTGGCCTTGGGGGAGGACGAGATAGAGCCTCCGTTCCCCGGTCCTTATGACAATGGTGCCCGGCGCATACCGGCTCGGGAAATAGACAAGCTGCCGCGGGACCGGACTTGCGGATGTAAAATTGGGACCGAAATTCATGAAGTCGCCCGTATCAACGTACTGGGCGAAAGCGGACTTTCCACTGAAAACAAAGGCGATGGCAATCAAAAGAGCCAGAATGCGCGTCATTATTTCCTCGCATCAATCGATTTCACTGTGAGACTGGCCATAATTCGTCCAATTTCGCAAGCCGCGGCCGTGCAAGGATACTCCTTCTCCGCCGTCGTTTGCGAAAAAGCCCCAGCTCCAAGTCCTGGTTTATGCGGGACCGCCAACAGTCATAGGGCAAGCCAGGGTAAGGACGTGGCGGGAATAATGTTGATCTCAGGGTTACCGAAAAATGAAACCGGAGCGCAACGATGAACGGCGCCGAAAGTCTGGTCCGAACGCTGATCAAAAACGGCGTGGATATTTGCTTCGCCAATCCTGGCACGTCGGAAATGCATTTTGTCGCAGCGCTGGACCGGGTGGAGGGAATGCGCTGCGTGCTCGGATTGTTCGAAGGCGTGGTGACCGGCGCTGCAGACGGCTATTTCCGTATGAAGGGCGCGCCGGCCTGTACCCTGCTTCATCTCGGTCCAGGCCTCGCCAATGGCCTTGCCAACCTTCACAACGCCAAGAAAGCCAGCTCAGGCATCGTCAATATTGTCGGCCAGCACGCGCTCCACCATATCGAATGCAACGCTCCGCTGACGTCGGATATCGAGGGGCTTGCTCGGCCGATGTCGGCCTGGGTCCGCACCTCGCCGGATTCGAGGTCGGTCGCTCGAGACGGCGCCGCGGCCATCGCCGCGGCCCAGAGTTCGCCGCCGCAAATCGCAACGCTGATCTTGCCCGCCGACGCCGCATGGAGCGATGCCGATGACGTTGCCGACGTAACCGAGACGTTGCAGCGCCCGGATTATTCGTCGCAGGCGATCGAGAGCACAGCGAAGATCCTGCGCGGCAGCGGAGAGACTCTGCTTCTACTCGCCGGTAGCGCGCTGACTGAAAGGGGATTGGCGCTGGCTGCTGGCATCGCCGGCAAGACAGGCTGCAAGGTGATGGGAGAGACCTTTAACGCGCGCATGGCGCGCGGCCGGGGCCGTTTTTTCGTGGATCGCATTCCCTACCCGGTCGAACAGGCGTTGTCGGTTCTGAAGCCGTTCAGGAACATCATCCTGGTTGAAGCCAACGATCCCGTCGCTTTCTTCGCTTATCCGGACAAGCCGAGCTTCTTGAAGCCGGAGGGCTGCGATGTGCATCGCATGACGGCGAATGGCGAAAACTCGATAGCTGCGCTGGAAGCACTGGCCGGTGCTGTCGGCGCCAGGCTGCGGGATGCGAAACCGCAGAAGCCAACCGACATTACGTGGCCGGAGGGGCCGCTCAATCATACGTCCATCGCGCAGGCCATCGCGATGGCGATTCCGGAAAATGCCATCGTCATCGACGAGGCGATCACGACGGGCCGTAAATTCTTTCCGTCGACAGCCTTCGCCGCGCCGCATGATTGGCTGCAGAACATGGGCGGTTCGATCGGATTTTCGACGCCGGTGGCGATCGGCGCCGCGGTGGCTTGCCCCGAACGCAAAGTGATCTGCATGGTCGGCGACGGCAGCGCGATGTACACGCTGCAATCGCTATGGACGCAGGCCCGCGAAGGCCTCAACGTCCTCACGATCGTTTTCTCCAATCGCATGTATCAAATTCTGCGAGGCGAATTCGACGGTGTTGGCGCTGGCGAACCCGGCAAGAAGGCGATGGACATGCTGAGCCTCGATCGTCCCGCGCTCGACTGGGTGACGCTTGGCAGAGGCATGGGGGTTCAGGGCCGCGCTGTCACCACGGCCGACGAGTTCAACAAGGCGCTTGCCGAGGCCATGGCCGAGCAGGGGCCGCGCTTGATCGACGTACAGATGTGACGACGATGCAGGATGCAGTCGTAAACAATGGTCGATGCGTTGAGCGCGGCGGGGAGGTGCCCCGGGTGCGGGAGCCTTCATGAGCCTGACCTATGTCATTCCCGACATCCACGGCCGCTTCGATCTGTTGAGCGAGGCCTTGCACGGAGTTCATGCCCACGCCGCTGGCAATGGGGGGACGCTCGTCATGCTCGGCGACTATGTCGACAAGGGGCCGGACAGCAGCAAGGTCATCGCTCGCTTGCGGCGCGGAATGCCGGACGGCTGGACCTTCGTTCCGCTCAAGGGCAATCACGATGCGATGATGGTTACGGCGTGGCGTGACCCCGCGGAAATGACGCGCTGGCTGGAACACGGCGGCGATGCGGTCCTGGAATCCTACGGCAGTGATCCCTTCGTGATTCCGGAGGCCGACATTGCCTGGCTCGAGGCGCTGCCGCTCATGCATATCGATGCGCACCGCATCTATGTTCACGCCGGGCTCGATCCCGGAGTTGGACTTGACGCGCAGCCCGAAATCACGCTGCTCTGGAAACGCTATCCCCAAGGCGAAGCGGCCGGATTCGAGGGCCGTCATATCGTGCATGGACACAACTCGTTTGCTGAGGGACCGGAAATGTACCAAGGCCGGACCAATCTCGACACCAGGGCGTGGCGAACCGGCCGCCTCGTGACTGGCGTGTTCGATGATGCATATCCTGGTGGGCCGGTCGATTTCATCGTCGTTCATGGCTCGACTCAAGGGACCTCGTGACTCCGGCTTTGAAGAGGTTAAAGCTGGAACCGCACGCCCCTCGGATAAGAAGACGACCGGTTTCTTTCGTGGGATAGCCGGATGGTTTTATCTTGACGGCTGCTCGCGGCGCAGGTCTTCGTGTGGCAATGGACAAGGTCTCGAACTCGGTTACGAAACTGCAGGCGACGTTCCGCATCACGCTGAATGGCGAGTCCGTCGCCATCGCTACGGTCGGACAGGCCTACGACTTCATCACCCGCCTGAGCACCGCCGAGTGGGTGGAGTTTAGCACGCTGCACGAGGACGCGTGCGCCGCGCTCGAGGCCGCCGCGGGCAACGCGATGCTGAGCCGCAAGGCGACCGATGCATTGCGAGCGTTGTTCGCGCGAACAAAATTGTTGTGACTGATCGGGCGGGGCCATGAGGGCGCGCCGCGTGGCTAAATCCAAAATGGTGGGCGCACAAGGGATCGAACCTTGGACCTCTCCCGTGTGAAGGGAACGCTCTCCCGCTGAGCTATGCGCCCGGAATCGTCATCTGCCGTGAAGGATTCCCAGGCCTCGGTGTCGAATCCGACCCGACGCGGCGACGAAGCCGCGATTTAGGGAATGCAGGGCAGGAGTGTCAAGCGAACTTGTACCTGCCGCTCGAAGCCAAGGGAAGCCAAGGGAAACCAAGGCAGTTCCGAACCATAACCATCACTGCGGTCCAGCCGTCTACGTCTGTCAGCGGGCCATCACTGAACCTGAACCGCCAGCGGATCCCGCAAGGGCGGTTGGCGGACGATCTCATTCCCGAACAACTGACTCGCTTTCCGACAGCGCCAGGTGCATACTCTTAAGGTTCCGGAGAACGCTGCCCGCGCTCCGCCCCCTTTTGAAGCAGGGAGCAACGCCATGAGGGTGCAACGTGGTTCTCGTCAGCTAAAGTCCTTGAAAGATCGTCTGGCCGAGTTTGTGGCAGGTGTCCGCAAGGCTACCGACGAACTTCCTCCGTACGCGCGCGGGGATGAAGCGTTGAGGAAACGCCGTCTATCGGACATTGCGGCCCATATAGAGGGCTGGGCAAATTCCTCGGGGTTGCAGACGCCGAAGTGATGCTGGTTATGCCCGTTTCGCGTCAAGCCTACGTGCCGGCGACGTGGAGAAATCGTGTGCGGATGTTTTGCTGACATTTGCCCAGATGATGCTGTGAGGGTGGCTTCAAGGGGATCAAGAAAAAAAGCCATTCCCTTTCAGGAATGGCTAAAGGCGAGCTATGGAGGTCGTCCAGCCCTGTGTACTGCCGTTACCTTGTTTGCAGCCATACGCGGCAAGAATGGCCCATGTTTGCTGATTCGGCTGCAACATGATTGACACAGTTCTTTTCGGTCGGCTTTTCAGAGGCGCAAGCAATAGTCCGATCGTGCAGTGTCAGGCGGTGCCGCGCTGATCCGGCTGTTACTGTGGAGCGTGCGGGTCTGTTCGCGGGTGTCTTACGAGGCGTTCGGGATTGCCCACCAGCAGACACTCGCCGTTGCGGGAAGGCGTACCCCTTTATTGGCGAGGGAACGACCGGTGTTTCTGACGGTTGGCAAATTGAATTATCGGGAGGAACGCCATGCCTTACGCACTCTTTGATCACGACGTACGTATCGGCGAATCAGCGTCGACGGAATTGGGTGCCTGGCAAAATGCGCTGCGGGCTGGCCTCATTTCGGATATTCCCGTCGCCGACGAGCAAGGCGGTCAGGTTTTGCCGCGAGGCCTCACCGTGAAGCGGATGGATGAAAAGGGCGGCCGCGATTAGAGCGGGATCCTGACGTCACGACGAGCTGAACCGCCGACGGTTGTTGGAACCGGCACGGAGCGCGACCGGGCAGTCAGGATAGCAAAGGAAATATCTTGCGTTACAGCATAATATGGGTTTCTTTCGAGCAAAGGTATCTTCACGGAGAATAGAAATGACGGCTCCATCATCGAAGGGTGTGGCCGAAGAGGATCTGCGTCTCATTGCGCTCTCACTTATCTCCGAGGCGCCCCGTCACGGCTACGACGTCATCCAAACGATCGAGAAAATGACGGCTGACTGGTTTTTACCCGGTCCCAACGTCGTTCATCCGATGCTGGCCAAGCTTGTGGAAGAGCGCTGTCTGACCGCATCTGCTGATCCTCCGAGACTTTTCACCATCACGGACGAAGGCCACGCCTATCTTGAGCAGCATCGTGATCGCGCCGATGCCGTCCTAAATCGTCTGAAGGCTCTCGGCGAGCGCGTCACCCGCTGGCGGCAGGCTCTCGGAGTTGCGGAAAGGCAGAAGGAGGCCGACGCGGATGCTACGGAGGGACTGCTGGATGTCCTTGCCCGTGCGGCGATGCCGAGGAAATAGCCTTGCGTAAAACGAAGCTGGCGCGGCGACGCTTTGAAGTGAACGGGTTGGTGGGGACGATCGCGGCATAACGGAGCGCAGCCGCGGCCTTTGTAAGGCCGCCTTCGATCACGCTCGGCACCAGCCGCTCGACCTTTCGGTGTCAGGGGCGCATTCTTGTGGATGTTGTATAGGCTCGAGGATATCGAAGCTTTGCAACCTCAGCTTCCTCGGTTCAGTTCAGACGGACAACCTTGTTGAAAGCTCCAGAGCCTTTCCGAGCGAACTGAATCGTTGATGAGTCTCAAGGAGCTTGTGATCTGATTCACGCTGTCTGCCGAATCGGAAACCCGCAGCCATAGCTCGCAATTTGTTCTGATCACAGATGTCTCGGCGCTGACCGCTCAATTCTTCTTTCGAGAACTATTAGGATGCGCGGGTCATAGGCGGTCGAACAACATCGTTCTTCGAACCGGCCATCCCCGCGCATATTGCAAGAGCACAGATCGGGTCTATGCAATCGGCAATCGATCTATAGCGTTTTCGAACGAAGTGGATGCCGGTTCGCGTAAAGAAAACGCGTCAAAACATAAGATAGAGTTCCGCTTCTGATTCCATCGGAATCAGAAGCGGAAAAGCTCTAGTCCCTCTGCAGGGTATGCGTGAAGTACCACAGTGTGCCGTTGAGCACCATCGCACCCAGGATATTGCCGATTGTGACCGGGATCTGATTCCATACCCACCACTCGTAGATGCTCACGTTGGCACCCGAGAGGATAGCGGTTGGGAACAGCCACATGTTGACCACGGTGTGCTCGAATCCCAGCGCGAAGAACATCCCGATCGGGATCCACATCAGCACCACCCGGCCCAAGGTGCTGCGCGTGGCTTTGGACATGACGGACCCGAGGCTCACCAGCCAGTTACAAAGGACGCCTTTGCCAATGGCGGCGCACCAGCCAATCGCGCCGTAATGGATATAGCTCACCTTGCTCTCGGCGGTCTTGGCGATCACTTTGAGCATGCTGTCCGGCTCGATGGACCCGCCTTTGGTCAATGAGAACCACAGCAGCCAGCCGAAGAATATGCCTCCCAGAAGGTTGCCCACCATAGTCCATGTCCAGTTACGAACTAACTGGAACGGCGTAATCGTCCCGGCGTACATGCCGATGGGCATCGTCGCGAAGCTGCCCGTCGCCATCTCCAGGCCGAGGAAGCTCAGTGTGACGTAGCCCGCCGGGAAGACAAGTCCGGCTACCGCGAGCGGTATGCCCGCTGCAACCATGGCGAAGGTCACACAGGCTCCATAGGCCAGAAAGGGTGTACACAAGAAGCCGCGAATGAGTAGGTGAATGGTACCGAACTTAGCTTTCTTGGCGGCATCCGCCGCAATCGCGGCGCCCATATCGGACGGCGGCACCGTTTCGATCACAACGCTGGCGTTCGCATAATCGGCCATTGCGTTCCCCCCTGTGTATTGATTTTTCCGATCACCGCCCCGTTCAGGCAGCGCCGTTATCACTCAAATGCATATCAGATATCTGTATATCGTGCAACGGCGAGGCCGGGGTAGCCGCGCGCGAATCAGACTCGACACGCGCGGGTAGAATCTCACGCGCGGGCAGAACCATTGAGCGCTTTTAACGAGGCGCAAGCGATCGCCGGCGCAGCTGCAAAGCGCCGTGCTGATCTTTGTTTACCTGGAGGATGGACCGACTAATCCGTCAAGGTCGCAATCTGTTCGGTGAACCAGTCCAGATCTTTTTTCCAGCCGGCATTGTCGGGTGCGCGCATGACAACCCGTTCCATGGCAGCTTGTCCCTGCCGCAGCGCAGCCAGCGCGTTATTGTGGTCGTTGGATCGGCGATACATCTCCGCCAGGTGCCCCTGGCTCACGGCAACACCGCGCTGCAGATCGACGTTGCCGGGATCGGCAAGCGACAGCCGCTCCATGATCGCAAGCCCTTCAAGAAAGGATTTCTCGGCCTCGTCCACATTGCCCTGCGCTTCCAGCACTTCGCCGATACGATCGTAAGATACCGTCAGATCGCGCAGCCAACCGACGTTATCAGGACTGCGCTGCGCCAGCCGTTTCCTGATTTCAAGCCCTTCGCGGAAGGCTTTCAGCGCTTCCTCCACTTCGCTCTGTGCTTCCAACACGTCGCCGATACAATCGTGTGACACCGACAAACTGCGTTGCCAGCTGACGTTATCGGGATCGTTGCGCGCCAACCGCTCTCTGATCGCGAGTCCCGCGCGATAGGATTTCAACGCCTCGGGCAGGTTGCCTTGCGCCATCTGCACGTCGCCAACTTTTTCATGGCATACAGACAGATCGCGTTGCCAGCCGGCGTTGCCCGGGTCGATCCGCGCTAGTCGTTCGGCAATCGCGAACTGATCCTCGAAGGCCTTCAGCGCATCGGCCATGTTGTCCTGAGCCATCAGCACGTCGCCGATGCGGTCGTAGGACACCGCCAGGCCGCGCTGCCAGTCAACATTGTCGGGGTCGGCGTTTGCCAAACGCTGCCTGATGGTCATCCCTTCATGGAAGGCTTTCAACGCGTCGGGCAGACTGCTCTGCGCCACGTGCACGTCGCCGATCTTGGCGTGCGACACTGACAGATCACGCTGCCAGCCGACATTCTCGGGCTCGGTGCGTGCCATCTGCTGCGCGATCTCAAGCCCTGTGCGGAAGGATTTCAACGCGTCGAACAGCTTGCCCTGCGCGACCAGCACATCCCCGATACGATCATGAGAGATTGACAGACTGCGCTGCCAGCTCGTGTTATCGGGATGGGCCTTGGCGACCCGCTCCTTGATCGTGAGCCCGTTGCGGAAAAATTCGAGAGACTCCGGCAGCTTGCCCTGCGCCATCAGCACGTCGCCGACGCGGTCGTAAGCGAGCGTCCGATCGCGTTGCCATTTGTTGTCGTCGGTGTCGGCGCCGCGCGCCAGCCGCTCAGTGATCTCGAGCTGGTTTTGGAACGCTCCCAGCGCCTCCGGAAGATTGCCTTGCGCCATCAGCGCTTCACCGATCTTCTCGTGACACAGCGACAGCTCGCTCTGCAGATCGGTGTCGCCGGGGGCGCCGTTCGCCAGCCGTTCGACAATGGCGAGTTGCTTGCGGATCGATTCCAGCGCCTCGTCCAGTTTGCCTTGCACCGCAAGCAGGTCGCCGACCTTCTCGTGCGAGATTGATAAATCGTGTTGCAGCCCGGCATTGTCGGGAGTCTTGCTCGTCAGCCGCTCTCGGATCGCAAGCCCCTCACGGAACGACTTGAGCGCTTCAGGCAGCTTGCCCTGCGCCACCAGCACGTCGCCGGCACGATCATGCGCAACCGACAGATTGCGCTGCCAGCCGGCATTGTCGGGTTCGGCGCGGAGTAGTTGCTGAAACGTTTGTTCGATCGCATTCAGGACGATCAGGCGAACATCGGAAGGAAGGTGCCGACCCGCCACATCGTCAAAACTGACGAGCAAACGCTCGGCCGCGCTTGCGCGGACAGAATTATCGGGGTTCTCAAGCAGACGGCATATCTCTCGGGCCGCGCTCGCCGAAGTGCCGGCAGCCGGCGAGATGATCGCATCAGCGAGCGCTTGTGTGGCGCCTCGCAGCTCCTTTTCGCCAAGCGCTGGATCGCCATAGTACCGGGCAGCACGGACATCGTCCTTGCTTGCCAAAAGATGGATCATGGTTTCAGACACCCGCAGCGGGTCGCCGGGTGCAAGCGTCAGAAGGTGATCTGCGATCAGCAGGTGCAGTTCGGGATTCGAGACGCGTAGCGCGGCAAGGCGCGAGCGGGCGGCAGCCCGCGCCTGAGCGTGGTTGAAATCCAGTTGCGCAAGATCGCCATGCTGGTGAATCTGGCCGCGGAACAGGTTGCGCAGCGCAGCAAAGCGCTTCTGGTCCCAGGCTTCGCCGCTGACCTGAGGCAACAATTGACGAAAGTCACTCTCTCGCCATCCAGTCCGGCCTGCCGAAAGAAGACCGATAAACGCCGCCGCGATCGCCGGACCCAACAGCTCGGCCGCGCTATCGAATGTTGCGCGATAGAGGAGCAGGATGTCCGTAGGCATGGCGCCGACCGCATCCAGCATCGCATTCTGCCGACGCTCCTCCGGAGTGCCAGTATATTCGCGCTGCATGTCGGCAAAATCACTGGTGGCGAGCAGCTCGAGTTCCTCGAGCGCAACCATCAGCCACAACGGATTGGCCCAAGCCGACCCGCCCGCATGCTTCTTCGCGAGCAGAGCGTCAATCACCGGGGAGGCCAGCTTGCGCTGGTTGCGTTTGCATACCGCGTCGATGATCGCTTCGGGCGCCTCCAGTGGCGGGAGGGTCAGCGCTTCCACGCCCGAACGTTCGGCCAGCGCCTTGGAGGCGCCTCCGGCAAGGCCGGTTGCGACCAGGCGCGCATTGATCGGCCAAAGCCGTGGCAACCAGGTGGTAAACTTCCCGCGCGAGGTCTTCTTGAACTGATCGATCGCGTCGATCAGGATAATCACGCGCCGTTGCGAAGCCATCCGCGCGAGCAGGGAGGCGAAAGCCCGCTCGACAATCTCCGGGTCGATATTGGCGGCGAGGTCAACATCGCCGGCGCCGAGGGCGCTGCCGAGTTCGGTAATCCAGCGGCGCAGCATGGCATCGATCGATGAAGCCCGCGGGGCTGCCTCCGCAGCATGGGCGAGAACGAAGGCATCGGTTTCCTTCATGCGGCGGAGAAGCTCGCCGAACAGTGCGCTCTTGCCCGAGCCCGGATCGCCGGTGATGCAGATCCCCCATGGCGCGCCTTCCCTCGTGGGGGAAAGTTCCTTGGCAGGGGAGAGACAGAGGTCGGTGACGCGCGCAAGGACCGACTGCCTGCCGACGAAGTCGCGTGCGCGATCGTTGGCAAAGCTTTGGAGCACGTTGCGCTCCGCCTGCATCTCCTCGATCGTGCTGCTAACGGATACCGACATCGTGGAAACCTCACTGAACAACTAGTTTATAACATCGTCGTGGAGTCGGACAAATCCGACCTGGCCGCGACATCCGCCAAAAAGACGATCGTCGAATTCGCGCAGAAGCGCCGTACCGCCGGCGCGAAGATCTTGACTGGCGCCTCGTGAAAAGCTCTCGGCATGGTCCGCATTCGAACGATCGCTGGAAGCATGCGTCGTACAAAGTCGGTGTCCGCCGGCAGGTGTTCAAGTCCGGACCGGCAGCGCTCCAGCCCGAAACCACCACAGCCGTCACGGGTACACAGCCGTCACGGGTACGAAGTGACCGAAGCCGCTAGGTTAGAGTTCTGCGAAACGATAACAGCAATGGTGTGCACCGTGACGCGGTAAGCGCCGAGCAAGCCTCGTACGAGCTTTCGAAGTCAAGCACTATTTCACGGCATTCTTCATTCCCTCAGCTCGGGGTTGTCGGTTCGATCTGGCTGCCCTTGCTTGCGTCGGCCCCATGTCGGGAGGCCGGGTAAAATCGTGGTCAAGGCTACCGCCGTTCCGTGCCCCCGCGCTCCATCGGTTATCAGATTTTCCCGTGGGCTCGAGTCTGTAAGGGCTTGGAACCAAGGCGTCAACGTGCCCAGCTAGCTGGAAATCAGAACGACCAGGAAAGAGGACGCGCCCGCTGCGATCCCGCAAGCAGAGCGAGACGGCCGACAAACTGTCGTTCCTTTGGGGGCGATGCGTCGCTCCATTATCGTGATGGAGGTCGGAACCGGCCGCAGATGCTAGATCTCCCGTCCCCTGGCGATCGCCGCGTCGAGTAGCTTCTCCGCGTTTTCGACGGCCTGCCTGAAGATCTCCGCCTCGTCTTCCAACGACATTCCAGTGATTGTGGAGTTCTTCAGGTCGCGGAGGCAGTTGTCTCGGAGTGTCATGAGAGACGTATCATCGAGGAGGTGCCCACTGAGGACATATCGGATCAGTTGGGCGGTAAAATTCTCGAACACAAGCGTAATCATACCCGCCTGGGCCGCACTGCGAGTTGCATTCTGGAGGATCTGTTTATCATCCATCGCGTCGTTTCATCTGTTTGTGTCAGAGAATTTAGAGGTTGCTGTTTGTCTGGTACCGTTTGGAGCCTTTGGAGTCGTTCTGGGCGCGGGCCGGTGGTGGCATGGCGCCGTCCGCTCTCTAACAAAGGTGCGCCAGATTCGAGACTAGCCTTTTCCAGTTCATCCAGCCAGCAGCCTTTCTTTGCCGATCCGTCGTTGCCTATCCGTTGCAATCGGGCTTTTGACTAGGCTCCCACCGACGGAAGTCCCGGTTCGCATCGATCGTGAGCCCGGCGTTCAATCGCGTTCCGGCACCAAGCCGTCATTGTCTCGATGTCGGGTTTCAGACGCGTGGCTGAATCTCCGGCGAAAGCCAGAAAGTCACCGAGGTTTTGCGTGGAAACACCGATGAGAAGCGGGATATCGGCAATCAGGGCCTCGGCAATGACCGCTCGCAGCCCCCGGCCGTGCGCTTCTTCCCTGCCAAACTTGTTGATGACCACCAAATCGACGTGTTCGAGCACCGCGCGCTCGATCCAGGCGTCGATGCGCGCGAAGGCGTCCTGATCAAGCCGGCAGCCCCTTGCTTCGTTACCGCGGTCCAGCGAGATCTTGACCTCGTCACCGCACAACAGATCCTTGACATACATGTCGCATCGACGCCGGCCTTCCCGATGCGGGTTTGACTGGACGACGCCACCGAGCTTGTAACTGGAAGCGATCAGAACGGCAGCGCATTGAGCTATCAGAGCATCCCTGACGAGACCGTCATCGTAAGCCACCACCCCGATCGGCCTCAGGCCGGGGTCCGTATGCTCGGCAGAAATTTGGGGAGCAGGGCGCCGCTCCATCGTTCCCTCTTCTGCATCAGCCATGTCTTGAATTCTTGTTTTGATTTGATCGCTGCTCGGTTCTTTTTACGTTGCTCATTTCCCGGCCCGCGCTTTTTCCGGCGCGGAGAAAGCCGCTGGTGCTGTTTCAGAGCGGCGTCACGATCAGCAATACGCTGTTTCATTGCGACAGGCAGGCCACGGAATGGTCTATCAGGGCAAGTGAAACCGACGCAAAGCGGCCTGTCAAGTGATCCCATATGAAGGGTCTGCCTGCCCTTGCGTAGTCAGCAGCGCGGAACGCGCTTGTCGGATTGATGACAGAATGGGACCTTGCCGGAGCGTCTGCCACCGCAAGCGAATCGGGAGCTATGTGTGAAAACGGCCATTACAAAACTATTCGGCATCCAGCATCCGATCATCCAGGGCGGTATGCATTATGTCGGCTTCGCCGAGCTTGCCTCCGCGGTCTCGAATGCGGGTGGTCTCGGCATCATCACCGGATTGACCCAGAAGACGCCGGACCTGCTGGCGAAGGAAATCGCGCGTTGCCGTGGCATGACCGATAAGCCGTTCGGTGTAAATCTGACGTTTCTCCCCGCGTTCACCGCGCCGCCATACCCTGAATATATCCAGGCGATCGTGGAAGGCGGCGTCAGGATCGTCGAGACGGCGGGCCGCAATCCGGAGCAGTACATGGCCGCGCTCAAGGCTGCCGGCATCAAGGTGATCCACAAATGCACCTCCGTGAGGCACGCGCTGAAAGCGGAACAGATCGGTTGCGACGCGGTCAGCGTCGACGGCTTCGAGTGCGGCGGTCACCCGGGCGAGGACGACATCCCCAACATGATTCTGCTGCCGCGCGCCGCCGACGAACTCAAGATTCCGTTCGTGGCGTCGGGCGGCATGGCAGATGCGCGCAGCCTGGTCGCCGCGTTGGCGCTCGGTGCCGACGGCATGAACATGGGCACGCGCTTCATAGCCACGAAAGAGGCGCCGGTGCATGACAACGTGAAGAAGGCGCTGGTCGCGGCCTCCGAACGCGATACCCGGCTGATCATGCGCGCGCTGCGCAACACTGAGCGTGTCTTGAACAACCGCAAGGTCGAGAGACTCATGGAGATCGAGCGGGAGAAAGGCGAGAGCCTCAAGATCGAAGACATTATCGAGGAGGTCGCCGGCATCTATCCCAAGGTCATGGTTGAAGGCGACTTGGATGCCGGCGCCTGGAGCTGCGGCATGACGGTTGGTTTGATCGACGACGTGCCGAGCTGCAAGGAGCTGATCGATCGCATCATGGGCGGTGCAGAGCGCATCATCCGTCAGCGGCTGACAGGTCTGCTCGACGGCAAAATGGCTATGGCTTAGCGGATTCGAGAATCGGCTGTGGTCTCGGCGCTTTCGAAAACTTAGCTGTCGTGGCCGATGTGCTTGTGGCGAATACGGCGCACGATCGACCAGATCGTTAACGCCGCCACCGGAATGAAGCCCGCCGTCAGATAGCCCGGCTCGATCGCGACCGTTCCGGACTCATGGAGCGCCTTGGCGACGTAGCCGAACAGGCTGACCACATAATAGGTGATGGCCGCAACCGACAGCCCCTCGACGGTGGTTTGCAGCCGCAGTTGCATCCGGGTGCGGGCGTTCATCGATTTTAGCAGTTCCTGATTCTGCTGTTCGAGTTCGACATCGACCCGCGTGCGCAGCAGGTTTGCCGCCCGCGACAGCTTGAACGATAGGTTTTCCTGACGCGCCTCGGTGGTCACGCAGGTTCGCATAGCCGGCGCCATTCGCCGCGCCAGAAATGACGTCCATGTCGGCAGACCGGACACCTTCCGCTCGCCGATGGTCGTCAGCCGCTGCTGCACGATCTCGTAATAGGCGCGGCTGGCGCCGAAACGAAACACGCTCGCCGCCGCGCCGGCCTCGACCTCCGCGGCCAGCGCCGTCAGTTCGTCGAGCAGGTGGCGGTTGTCCGCGAGATTGCCGTTATTGCGCATCTTGTCGGTCACTTCGGCAAGGCGCTGCTCGACCTCGCTGATCGAAGGCGCGAGCCGCTGCGCCTCGGGCAGGCCGAGCAAAGCGAGCGTGCGATAGGTTTCGATCTCGATCACCCGTTGCGCCAGCGCGCCGGCGCGATCGGGATTGAGCTTGCGGTCGACCACCAGGATTTTCACGAATCCGGACGGATCGGGCTGGAAGTCCGTGGCGTAAATCGCTGCGCCATCGTTGTTTTCAGCAAGCGCCAGACTGGTTCGCTCGAACAGCCGCTCGGGCGGTTGAACAGCGGGCCCGTCGGCGAGCACATGCATGTCGATCGCCACAAGCAACGGCCCGGGCTGCGGCACAAGTTGCATTGGGGCAGCCAGCGCGGCGGCGGGCGGGTGAAACGGAATGCCCTCGGCAGGAGAGTGCAATTCCCAGGTGTAGGTCGTAAATTCGGAATGCTGCTCCCACCGCAGCGTCGTGGTGCCGAAGGCCACGCGATAGTGCCGTTCGGAGGCGGTCGGTACGGGCAGGCCACGTGCCGAGCAGAATTTCGCGAGGTTGGCGAGGTCTATCTGCGCGCGCTCGCCGGCCGTGTCGAACGCGAAATGCAGAATTCGGGCGGGGACGGTCAGCGCCGTGAAGGGCCGCGCATGGAGTTCGCCGAGAATCGCGGTGCGGAGCGGATGCGGAGCAAGCCGGGCGGACTCTGCGTCCCCAATCGAGACTTCCGCGCTCATGCGATCCTTTCCGGCGTACGTCGCTTGTTCTGTTGACGGTGCAACGACCGCGGCAGCGATGCGCGGTGTTGCGCTTCCTGATAAGCCGAGAACGATTGCCGATCAACGGCGATCCGGAGCAAACGGGTCACGCGCGCCTCAATAATGCGGCGGCGGCTCGCTAGCCGGGGCTGGCCGCCCGGCTTCCGCCTCCCGCAAGCGCTCGCCGAGTTCGGCAATCTGTCGCATCAGCGAGTCGATCTGCTTCCACTGCGCAGTGACGACCTGATTCAGGGCCTCGATGGTCTCCTCCTGATGCGTTGCGCGCATTTCCAGCGCATTGATGCGATCCGCGAATGCCTTGTCATTCATCGCACGGCATTCCGTCCATCATCTGGTCCGGGGATCGGGATTCCTTCAGCCCGTGACTGAGAGCGATTCTGTCATCGAATACAAAACATTCGCCTCGCCAGCGGCTTTCGCTTTCAGGAATGTCCTCGAGGTATTTCAGGATGCCGCCCTTGAGGTGATAGACTTCCCCGAACCCGCGCGACAGCAGGTAGGAGCTTGCTTTCTCACAACGAATCCCGCCTGTGCAAAACATTGCGATCCTGTGATGCTTGTGCGGATCGAGTTCTCGCGCGGCGAAATCCTTGAACTTTCCGAAACGGGAGAGTTGCGGATCGACAGCGCCTTCAAAGCTGCCCATCGCCACCTCGAAGGCATTGCGGACATCGATCAGAAGTGTGCCGGGCGCGGCGATCAGTTCATTCCAGTCCCTCGGGCCGACGTAGATGCCGACCGCGCGGGTCGGATCGGTCGCGGGGTCGCCCAGCGTCACGATCTCTTTCTTGAGCCGGACCTTCAGCCGTGCAAACGGCATCGTCGAGGCATGCGAGAATTTCAGCTCGAGATTATTCAGCCGGCCGGAGAACAGCGGGCCGGTCCGTAATTCTGATACCAGCGTGTCGATTGCGCCCGGCATTCCGGCGACGGTCCCGTTGATGCCCTCGGCAGCGAGCAGGATCGAGCCCTTGATGGACTGCCCGGCGCACAGCGCGCGCAGCGGTTCGCGCAACTCGCGAAAATTCGGCAGCGGCGTAAATTGGTACAAAGCGGCAACCTTGAGCATGGAGCGGGTTTAGCAGCCCGCGCTGCGTCGAGAAACCCATGCAATAATTCAATAGAGGGTCGATAGCGGATAATGTCCCTTTATGTCCCGCTTCGTCGTGCAGACCGGTCTTCTGCCGCCATCTGCAACGGCCGTTGCATACGAGGTTCTATTGCCGTTCGACCGTCAGGGAATACTTCGTCGCATAGAAAAAGCCGGCCCGCAAAGGGCCGGCCTTCACGTCAAAATGCGACGCACGTTTTAGTTGGATCAAGATTAGTCAGATCAGAGTTTCTTGTTGATTGCGGCTGCTGCTTTGTCAGCAGCGTCCTTGGTCGCTTCCTTGGCGTCGCCAAGCGCGTTCTGACCCTTACCCTTTAATTCTTGAATCGCGCCTTCACCCTGAAGCTTCTCCGAACCGACCGCTTCGCCAATTCCCTGTTTGGCCTTACCGATTGCTTCGTTGACGGTACCCTTGATCTTGTCGGTAGTGGAACCCATAAGTTTTTCTCCTTCACGTCAGCCTGCACCATAACGTGCAATGCGTTGAAGGGTTCCTGCGGTGGAAAAGGGACGTGCCGTTCCGCATTCAAAAAGAAATTCAGAAGAGAGGTCCATGAGCGGGTCGAAAGGGTGATCCGCTCATGATTCATGTTCGCGCCAGATGCGGCTATGGATCGAGGATATCGTCCCCGACTAAGCAGCTCTGACCGTTGCGAGAAATTTCTCGACCTCCTGCTTGAGACGACCAGTGTCCCCGGACAGGGACTTCGCCGCCGCAAGGGCCTGCGTGGAGGCGCTGCCTGTCACCGAAGCTCCGTTGCTGACCTCGATAATGTTGGAGGAAACTTCTGAGGTTCCGGCAGCAGCCTGCTGGACGTTGCGGGATATCTCCTGAGTTGCCGACGCCTGCTCTTCGACTGCCGAAGCGATCGTGGCAGAAATCTCCGCGATCTTTCCGATGACGATCCCGATTTCCTTCACGTTATCGACAGAGTCGTCAGTCGCCGACTGGATGCTTGTAATCTGCTGGCCGATTTCGGCGGTGGCCTTCGCGGTCTGTTCGGCCAACGCCTTGACCTCGGACGCTACGACGGCAAACCCCCGGCCGGCTTCACCAGCGCGAGCGGCCTCGATCGTTGCATTGAGTGCCAGGAGATTGGTCTGGCTGGCAATCGTATTGATAAGTTCAACCACGTCTCCGATCTTCGTGGATGCCTGCGACAGCGAATTGATACGCTGGTCGGCGCTATGAGCCTTCTGCGCCGCGTCGTTTGCGATCCTCGAGGCTTCCTGCACCTGCCGGCTGATTTCATTCACGGAGGCCGCCATTTCCTCACTTGCAGAGGCCACAGACTGAACGTTGACCGTTGCCTCCTCGGAAGCCGCTGCCACAGCTGATGACAGCTGATGGGTTTGCTCGGCCGTCTTGGTCAAGGCGGTCGCCGAATCTTCGAGTTGGGTCGCCGCCGAGGATACGGTCTGGATCACTGCGCCGACCGCCGCTTCGAAGCCATCGGCAAGGCGGTGCATGTCCGCTTTGCGCTGCTGCGCAGCAAGTTGATCCTGCTGCATCTTGGCTTCCGCTTCATCGCGCGCCTTCTGCTCGGCCTTGACCTTGAAGGTTTCGACCGCCCGCGCCATGTCGCCCATTTCGTCCTTGCGGTCGAGCCCGGGCAGGACGACGGAGAAATTGCCTTTTGCGAGTTCACCCATCGCTGTCGTCAGCGCCGCCAACGGCCGCAGGATTCGCGAGAACGCTATCCAGAAGCTGACAAAAGCGAGGGCGATACAGCCCAGAAATATCAAGCCGGCGATGAGCAGTTTGGATGAGCTGTTTGCAGCCTCCTTGGCCGCCTCCTGGTCGGCCGCTTCACCGACTGCATTGGCCAGCCGAAGTATCGAATTGATCGCGGTCGTCGCCTGCGCCACATAGTCGTTGCCGCTGATCTTGTATTCACCCGTCTCGGCTGCCGCGAGTACGGCGTCGCGAGTCTGGCCGTAGATCTGGAAATAATCTCTCTCGACACCCGAGATCGCATCAGCAACTTTTCTCGGCAAGTCGGCGCGCATACGAGCCGGTGAAATGGTTTCCCATGCCAGCTCAACATTTCCGCGGAAACGAGCGATCGTCCGCAAGTTGGTCGTGGAAATCTTGGCGCGGGAGCCAACCATCCCTCCGAAGAGCGCGCGCTCCCTTCCGGCGTTCTCTGCCATCTGCGCAGTCAGATGACGTAAGCTGACCAATTGCGTCAGGGCCGCTGTAGGCGGGCGGGTCAGCGTTTCCAAAGTGAGCCGCAGCCTGTTGCCGGATACGTCAATCAGCTTGGTGATGGTCGGCGAGAAGCTCTCCACGACGTCCGGGTTCCGTTCCGATCCCCGCTTGGGAAGATTCTCGTCGAGGCGCGTGCGAAATCCGACGAACCCCTGGAAAGCGCTCTCGGCCTCCGAGATTTTCGATTCCGCAGATTTCATCGCCGGATTTCCGCGCAGCAGTTGCGCGGCTTCCGAAAATGCGCGATCGGCGGCTTGCCGTGTTTCGGCGATCTGAGGACGGAGTTCTGCGGGCAGCGCATCGGGAGACTTCAGCGGCGCGTTCGTAAGTCCGCGCTCCACCGCCCATTGTCCCGCGCTTCGCAACAGCAATTGCGAGATGTGGTTCACTTCGAGGAATGCTTCAGATTGCTGTCGCTGTTCGTAGGCTTGATAGGCCGACATTCCGGCGGAAAGTGCGCCTATCATGACGAGCGCGGAGACGATCGCGGGCAGTGTAACGCTTATCTTCGCCTTCATTTTCGGATCCTTCCGATGCAGGTGAACTCTTCGCCGATCAACCGTTCTCAGTTGATCGAGGCTGGTGTTGGTCGCTGTAGTACGGGTTAGGACGTTGTGCTTTGATGCGCGGCTGAGTGGCGAGAAGGCCCCGCGGTACGACACATGAACCGTTCAAATCGGCGGTATCTTCGAGCTACAGGATTAAAATTTTACCAATAAACGCGAGTGGATGATGTCTCGCAACCAAACCTTGCGTTCGGTTCAGGCTCTAACCGCGTTTTTCCGTTTGGTTTTCGATTATGAAAAATATGAAATGAAGCCGGCCTTTCCCTATTTTAAAGATATTTTCCTTATAGCGGTAAGATCATTGCCTGTAGTAATCCCGAATCGGACCGACGGCGTCGAGTACCCGAACAAGAGGACATTGCGATGAGCTTTCGCCGTGACGTGATCTCCAAGCTGATCTTCTCCTGGGCGCGCCGTGTGCTGCCTTCGGTGTCCGATACCGAGCGCGAGGCGCTGGAAGCCGGGGACGTCTGGTGGGATGCCGACCTGTTCACCGGCGATCCGGAGTGGACGAAACTCCTGGATACCCCGCCGGCAACTTTGACAGCAGAAGAGCAGGCCTTCCTCAACGGGCCCGTGGACGAACTGTGCGCCATGCTCGACGAATGGAAGATCAATTGGGAATTGCGAGATCTGCCGCCGGAGGTCTGGAATTTCATCAAGCAGAAAAAATTTCTCGGCATGATCATTCCGACCGAGCATGGCGGACTCGGCTTTTCGCCCTATGCGCATTCGGAAGTCGTGCGCAAGATTTCATCGCGCTCGCTGGTCGCTGCGGTCACGGTGATGGTGCCGAATTCACTCGGCCCCGGCGAATTGCTGATGCGTTTCGGTACCAGGGATCAACAGAGCAAATGGCTGCCGTGTCTGGCTGACGGTCGCGACGTTCCGTGCTTCGGCCTCACCAGCCCGGAAGCCGGCTCCGACGCGGCGGCGATGACCGACAGCGGCATCATCTGCAAGGGCATGTTCGAGGGCCACGAGGTCATTGGGATCAGGCTAAACTGGCACAAACGGTACATCACGCTTGGTCCGGTGGCGACACTTCTCGGCCTCGCCTTCAAAGCCTACGATCCGGATCATCTGGTTGGCTCGCAGGAGGACCTCGGCATCACCGTGGCGCTGATTCCAACCAGCCTGCCTGGAGTTTCGATCGGCCGTCGCCATCTTCCTGCGATGCAGGTGTTTCAGAACGGCCCAACCTGGGGCAAGGACGTCTTCGTTCCTCTCGACTACGTCATCGGCGGAAAGGAGCGTCTGGGTCAGGGCTGGAAGATGCTGATGACCGCGCTGGCTGCCGGGCGCGGCATCTCGTTGCCCTCGTTGTCGGCTGCGGGCGCGGCTTTTTCGGCGCGGACGACCGGCGCTTATGCGCGCATCCGCGAACAATTCGGCATTCCGATCGGAAAGTTCGAGGGTATCGAGGAGCCGTTGGCGCGGATTGCCGCCACGGCCTATCTGATCGATGCGGCGCGGCGGCTGACTTGCGCTGCGCTGAACGAGGGCCACCATCCCGCGGTCATTTCCGGCATCATGAAACTGCATGCCACCGAGCGGCTGCGCACCGTGATCGATGACGCAATGGATATCCATGGCGGCAAGGCGGTCATCGATGGACCTCAAAATTATCTCGGTAACCTCTATCGGGGGGTGCCGGTTTCGATCACCGTGGAAGGCGCCAATATCCTGACGCGCAATCTTATCATCTTCGGGCAGGGTGCGATCCGTGCGCATCCCTATTTGCTGCAGGAGATGAATGCGCTCGGCGACACGAACAAGGCCCGAGGCCTTGATGCTTTTGACAAGACGTTCTGGGTTCACATCGTCCATAGCTTCAAGACTTTGTTCCGTGCCTGGGGCCGAAGCTGGAGCGGCGGAGTCTTTGCGCCCGCGCCGAATGACGCTGGCGCGGTGACCGGATTCTATCGTCAACTCTCGAGGTATTCGGCGGCCTTCGCATTATGCGCCGATATGGCGCTCCTGACGCTGGGCGGCAAGTTGAAGCGGAAGGAGATGCTATCCGCACGGTTTGGCGACATTCTTTCCGAGCTGTATCTCTTGTCGGCTGTACTCAAGCGTTGGCACGAGGAGGGCCGTCAGGAGGCCGATCTCGCAGCGGTCGAATGGTGCATGGCGACCGGCTTCCGCACCATGGAGCAGCGGTTTGCGGATATCCTGGCGAATCTGCCAAACCGCTTTGTCGCGATCATGCTCAAATTCATGATCCAGCCGCTCGGCGCGCAAGCGCGCGGACCCAGCGACAAGGTCATTCACGCCTGCGCGCAACTGGTGTTGGAGCCTTCCGTCGCGCGCGATCGCCTGACGCAGGGACTGTCGCATGTCGATGATGACGGTGGGCCAGCCCGGCTGGAGAAGGCATTCCTACTGGTTACCGCCGCCGAGGACGTGTTTAAGCGGATGCACGCTGCGCGCCTGCGCGATGCGGATGCCGCCGTCAGGCAAGGCACCATCACCCAGGTCGAAGCCGAGCAGTACAAGGCAGCGCAAGAGGCAGTGGCCCGGGTTATTGAGGTCGACGACTTTGCGCCGGAGGCATTGTCGCCTCACGAGAAGGCCGTCAGCGTGCAAGTCGTGCAGGAGCGGACCGAGACGAGGGTGGCAGGCTGATGGTGCGCCCAGTCTATATCATCGACGGCAGCCGAACTCCGTTCCTGAAAGCGCGAAGCGGTCCGGGGCCGTTCACGCCGGTCGATCTGGCCGTGCAATGCGGCCGGCCGTTGCTGGCGCGCCAGCCGTTCGCGCCTGACGCGTTCGATCAGGTCATCCTCGGCTGTGTCAACGTCATTGCCGATGAAATGAATCCGGCCCGCGTCGCGGCATTGCGGCTCGGCATGGGCGAGGCGATGGTCGCGTTCACGGTGCAGATCAACTGTGGCTCGGGCATGCAGTCGATCGACACCGGCTACCGCTACATCCGCGACGGCGACGCTAATTTGATCCTGACTGGCGGAGCGGAGGCGCTGAGCCATGCACCGTTGGTATGGCCGCAGCAGGGCGTGCGCTGGTTCGCAGGTGTCGCCGCCGCCAAGGGCATCGTTGAGAAAATCAAGGCGATCGCCAAAGCGCGGCCGCCCTATTTCAAGCCGATCATCGGGCTTGAGCGGGGGCTGACCGATCCGATCACCGAACTCAACATGGGCCAGACCGCGGAGGTGGTCGGCCATCTTTTCGGCATCACGCGCGAACAGTCTGATGCCTACGCGGTCGAGAGCCACAAACGCCTTGCCAAGGCGCAGGCCGAAGGCTGGCTGAAAGGCGAGTTGGAAACCGCTTTCGCGCGCGACGGCAAATTCTATGATCACGACGACGGCGTGCGCCCCGACTCCTCGATGGAGTCGCTGGCGAAGTTGAAGCCGGTGTTCGAGCGGCCATGGGGCCAGGTCACCGCCGGCAATTCCTCGCAGATCACTGACGGCGCGTGCTGGACGATTCTCGCATCAGAAGACGCCGTCATCAAACACGGTCTCAAGCCGAAGGCGATGATCATCGACAGCCAGTGGTCGGGGCTGGATCCTTCAGTCATGGGACTGGGTCCGGTGCTGTCGGCGACTGAACTGTTGAAGCGCAACAAGCTATCGCTTCACGACATCGAAACCTGGGAGCTCAATGAAGCATTCGCGACGCAGGTGCTCGGCTGCCTCGCGGCGTGGGAGGACGAGAAGTTCTGCCGCGAGGTGCTCGGACTTGAGGGCGCCGCCGGCACGATCGATCGCGCCAGGCTCAATGTCGATGGCGGCGCGGTCAGCCTCGGTCATCCCGTCGGCACTTCGGGCAACCGCATCGTGTTGCATCTTGTCAACGCTATGAAGCGGCTCGGCACAAGGCGCGGGATTGCCACCGAATGCATCGGCGGCGGGCTGGGCGGTGCGATGCTGGTTGAGATGGTGTGAGGGCGTCATGAAATCAAAGGTATTGGACGCTCTCAAGGATCGCGTGCTGGAGCTTGGGCCAACGCCCGATGCAAGCGGTCCCTATCGCAACTTCAAGCTGACCCGCGATAGCGATGGTGTGGCTTGGGTTCTGTTTGACCGCGCCGATTCCAGCGCCAACACGCTGTCGTCGGACGTGATGGAGGAGTTTGGCGCAATTGTCACCGCGCTGGAAAACCATCCGCCCGCCGGCGTCGTGCTCCGTTCGGCCAAGACGTCCGGCTTCATCGCAGGCGCCGACGTCAACGAATTCCGCGGCGCCGCCGATCCGGGCGAGGTCGAAACGACGCTCAGGCGCGCCGACGGCATTATCGGCCGGCTGGAGGCGCTGAAGATTCCGACCGTCGCCGTGATCCACGGCTTCTGCCTCGGCGGAGGACTCGAGGTGGCATTGGCATGCCGGACACGAATCGCCATCGACAATGCGCGGTTCGGTTTCCCCGAAGTGATGCTCGGCCTGCATCCCGGCCTCGGCGGCACCGTCCGCTTTACCAGACTTGTCAATCCGATGCAGGCGATGACGTTGATGCTGACCGGCAAGACCATCGACGCGCGGAAAGCGAAATCGCTTGGTCTTGTCGATGCCGTGACCCAGGAGCGGCACGTCCGCAACGCCGTGAAGGATGTGATGGTCGGCCGGCTGAAGCGTGGCCGGCCAAGCGTGCTCAATCAGCTGCTTAATCTCGGCCCCGTTCGCGGCTTTCTAGCCAAGCGGATGCGCCAGGAGGCCGCGAAGGCGGCGCCACAGGAGCATTATCCCGCTCCCTATGCACTGATCGATCTCTGGGAGAGGCATGGCGGTAGCAAGACGGCGATGCTGGCGGCTGAAAAGCGGTCCTTCGCCGAGTTGATGGTAACGTCGACGGCGCAGAACCTGATCCGGGTGTTCTTCCTCCGCGAGGAGATGAAGAAGCTCGCGGCCGGCGACAATGTTGTGAAGCATCTGCACGTCATCGGCGCCGGCGCCATGGGCGGCGACATCGCCGCGTGGTGCGCGCATCAGAATATCCGGGTCACGCTCGCGGACATGAAGCCGGAGCCGATCGCCGCCGCGATCAGGCGCGCAGCCGATCTTTACAGCAAGATCGTCCGCAAGCGGACCGGTATCCGCGACACGCTCGACCGTTTGATACCCGACCTGGTTGGCGAAGGCGTGCGCCACGCCGATCTCATCATCGAGGCGGTTTCCGAAAAGCTCGAACTGAAGCAAAAAGTCTATGCCGCAATCGAGCCGAGAATGAAGCCGGGCGCGATCCTCGCTACCAACACCTCGAGCATTCCGCTGCAGGAACTGCGCACCACATTGCAGCGTCCTGAGCGCCTGGTGGGCCTGCATTTTTTCAATCCGGTGTCGCGGTTGCAACTGGTGGAAGTGGTCAGCCACGAAACCGCCGACCCGCAGGTGCTGAAACAGGCCATGGCATTCGTCGGGGCAATAGACCGGCTGCCGCTGCCCGTGCAGAGCTCGTCAGGGTTCCTGGTCAACCGCGCACTGACGCCGTATATGCTCGAAGCCATGGTCATGCTCGACGAAAAGATCGACAAGACGGTGATCGATGCCGCGGCGGAAAAATTCGGCATGCCGGTGGGACCGATCGAACTCGCCGACCAGGTCGGGCTGGACATCTGCCTCGCCGTTGGCGACGAGTTGCGCGCGAAGTTCGGCGAAGCTCTTCCGCAGCCGCCGGACTGGCTGCGTGAGAAAGTTGCGAAAGGCGAACTCGGCCGCAAGACCGGCCAGGGTTTTTATACCTGGCGCGGAGGTAAGGCTGAGAAGGGCGATGCCGGGAATTCGCGGGTTCAGCCGGAATTGATCGATCGCCTGATGCTGCCGATCTCGAACGTCTGCGTCGCATGCCTGCGCGAAGGCATCGTCGACGATCCCGACCTTGTCGACGGGGCCATGATCTTCGGCACCGGCTACGCTCCGTTCCGCGGCGGTCCGCTGAAGTATGCGCGCACTCGTGGCCCGGAGAATGTCGCCGCCAATTTGCGCGAGCTCGCGGCAAAATACGGCGCTCGTTTCGCGCCGGATCCGGGCTGGGATACGTTCAAGTGAGGCGATGCGTGATGTTGCTTCAGACCAACGAATGACAGACATCATGACCGACCTCACAGCCGTTCACGCCCCGGCGATCAGTGAAACCACGCCGCTCGGCGAACTCTGCACGCGCACGCTGGCGATGCCGGCCGACACCAATCAGAATGGTGACATTTTCGGCGGCTGGCTGCTGAGCCAGATGGACATCGGGGGCGGCGTCTTCGCCTCCAAGCTCGCGAAGTCCCGCACCGTGACGGTTGCAATCGACGCCATGAATTTCCGCAAACCGGTCTTTGTCGGCGATCTCGTCTCCGTGCATGCAACACTCGTCCGCATTGGCAAGACTTCGATCACGGTGCATCTGGAAGCCTGGGTGATGCGCCGCAAGGAGAAGCAGTTCATCCTTGTCACCGACGGCAAATTTACCTACGTCGCGATCGACGATCAGGGCCTCCCGCGGGAAATCCCCCAGGCCGGGCGGCCGGCTACGGCATAGCCGGCACTCCCAGCCAGCCTGTTTGCTGAACCGGAACGGTTTACGCCGCCAGCCGCCAGCCGCCAGTTCGTCGATCCGATATGGCGTTTTCGAGCGAAGTGGATGCGGTTTGCCTGAAGAAAACGCGTCAGAAGCAAAATGCTCTCGGTGCCCAACCTCGACCGATTCTAGTTGCGAACGTCAGAACCCATGTCCATATCCTGTTGGTACGACAGGGAACGTTTCCCGCCATTGCCCGTTATTGGCGCGGCCTTTAGGGCCGGAAGAATGCGAGTGGGACATGTCGAAGACCTATATTATCGAAGTCGGTTCTGAATCCGCCGGGATCGTGGTGCGTGATCGCACCGGGTTCCGGTTCTTTTCGGCCTCCCGGAGGTACAGTTGCCTCGACGGCAAGCTGTTTCGCAGCGCCCGTGAAGCGGAGCGCGCGGCGAAAAACCGTGCGTCGTCCAAGAAATCCACGTGTCCCGAATTCGTGAGATCGCTGCGGCGCGCTTTGCCGAAACTTCCCTTTTGATAGAGATGCTGGCCGACGCAGGAAACTGCGTTGACGACTTCGTCCAACATCAGCACCATGGCATATCCTGCGGGTCCTGGGTGCTGTTGCTGTAACGACTATCGCCCTCCTCGCATCGAGGTGATCGTCGGCCGCGCGCCGGTTCGACGATCTCATCTCGCGTTAAGGTGATGGAGAGGGCGCGTCCGTGGGTCAGGTTTTCGACCTCGCTATCATCGGCGGCGGCATCAACGGGTGCGGGATCGCGCGCGACGCGGCTGGGCGGGGCAACTCGGTCTTCCTGTGTGAAATGAACGATCTCGCCAGCGGCACGTCGTCGTGGTCGACCAAGCTGGTGCACGGGGGGTTGCGATATCTGGAGTATTACGAGTTTCATCTGGTTCGCGAGGCGCTGATCGAACGCGAAATCCTCTGGCGGATCGCGCCTCACATCATTCATCCGGTGCGCTTCGTGCTGCCTCATCACGCCGGCCTGAGGCCGGCATGGCTGCTGCGGCTCGGCCTTTTCCTTTACGACCATATCGGCGGCCGGAAGCTGTTGCCGTCGACGCGCTCGGTCGATCTGGCGCGCGACAGTGTCGGCAAGCCGCTGAGCCCCGGCCGCTACCGCAAGGGTTTCGAATACTCTGACTGCGTTGTCGACGATGCCCGCCTCGTCATTCTTACCGCGCGCGATGCGGCCGACCGCGGAGCGGATATCCGGACCCGAACGCGCGCGGTTGAGACCCGTCAGTCCGACGGCCTCTGGCGTATCACGGTCGAGGATACGCTAAGCCGCGAACGCAGCACGATCGCCGCGCGGATACTGGTCAACGCGGGCGGCCCCTGGGTCGAACAGGTGCTGACATTGGGCGCGGGCGTCAACACCCGTGCGAGAGTGCGGCTGGTGCAAGGATCGCATATCGTGGTCAGGAAACTCTACGATCACGACCGGGCTTACATTTTCCAGAACAGTGACGGCCGAATCGTGTTCGCCATTCCCTATCGGGATGACTTCACCCTGATCGGCACCACGGACCGCGACTATGAGGGGGACCCTGCCAAGGTAAAGGCCTCAAGCGAGGAAATCGCTTATCTCTGCGCGTCGGTCAGCGAGTATCTGGCGAAGCCAGTGAAGCCGCAGGATGTGGTCTGGTCCTATGCCGGGGTGCGGCCGCTTTACGATGATGGCGCCAGCGAAGCCAAGGCCGCCACCCGCGAATACGCCTTTGAACTCGATGCGCCCGGCGGGGCGCCGCTGCTTTCGGTTTACGGCGGCAAAATCACAACCTATCGCCGGCTGGCCGAAGAGGCGCTGGAAAAGCTGTCGCCATATCTGAAAGGGACAAAAGCGCGCGAGGGCTGGACTGCGAAGGCGGCGCTGCCCGGCGGAGACATGGAGGTGTCGGCGGTGGCGGCGTTGACGGCTAATCTGCTGCGCAGCTATCCTTTTCTGACGGAAGGACACGCGAAACGTCTCGCGCTCGCCTATGGCACCCGCGCGGCCAAGATGCTGGGTACAGCGAAGACGACGACGGATCTTGGCCGGGAATTCGGAGCCACGCTCACTGAACGCGAGGTCTGCTATCTGATTTCCGACGAATGGGCATGCACCGTGGAGGATGTCATCTGGCGGCGCTCCAAGCTCGGCTTGCGCATGTCGGCGGCCGACATAGCGGAGCTTGAATCCTGGTTCGCGGAGCGGACGGAGGCCGGCCGCCCAAGGGAAGCGGAAGCACGGCCATAAGTCTCGCCTCGAGCCTTATTTTACGCCCAAGAAATCTCGCTTGCCGAGTTCGACGCCGTTGTGACGCAGGATGTCGTATGCGGTCGTCGCGTGGAAATAGAAATTCGGCAAGGCGAAATGGCTGAGATATTGCTGACCCTTCAAAGTCATTGTTTTGTCGGGACCTGCCGGAAAGGTGATATCGCGGCTTTCCGCGCCTTCGAATTTTCCGGGCGCTGCGTTCTTGACGAAATCCGTTGCCTGGGCGATCCGCTGCTGCAACTCGTCGAAGGTCTTTTCCGTATCCGGGGTGCTCGGCACCTCTGAACCGGTCAGCCGCGCGCAAGTCTTCACGGCGAAATCGCAGGCGATCTGGATCTGGCGCGTCAGCGGCAGCATATCCGGATAGAGCCGCGCGGTGAGCAGTGTTTCGGGCGCGATCTTCCGGGCGGTGGCGTAGCCTTCGGCTTTCCTGAGAATGTCGGAGAGGGCGCCGAGCGTTTGCAGAAAGGCCGGCGGAGCGGAATCATAGAATGACATGGAATGCCTTTGTCTGTTCTGGTGTGCGAACGCGATGGTGAGACAGCAGAATGCGCTGCCGTTTGCAGATGGGGGCTCACGTCACAAGCCGCAACCTCTCGGTCCTCGCCGAATCATCAGCCTCAACGGTCTTCGCGATCGCCTGATCTGCATGGCTTCCCCCGCTGTGGGTTGCTCGTCCGAGCATACTTTGATCGAAGCCGCGCTCCTGGTTCGGATTAGGTTCAATTTTAAGAAATTTCGGAGCCGTATTTCAGTAGCGAACCGATAACTAACTTCCGGTTTGAGGGAGGCTGTCGTGAGCAAAAATGCCGTGGTCTCTGATGGGAAAACGGATCCACTGCGCCCGACCCTTGTGCGCCGCATAGCGCTGGGTTGTGCCTTGGTTCTGCTGATGGTCGCTTTTAAATTCCTGTTTTTACAACTTGGTTCGACATCGTCACGCGCAGGTACGCTTAAGGCATGGGTTGAAATTAAAAACGAGAAGGCCGCGCTCTCACTTGAAAAAACTTCCTTCGCGGGGGTGTCGAACGAACCGCAATCCATCCTCTCCGTCTCACGCTCTATTGACGCCGGATTGCTGCTGCGCGCCATCCGGAATGACGGAGAAGTCCCGGTCATGCGCCGGATTCTCACACCTCTCGCGCATTTGAAAATGCAAAGCTCGTCACGCGTCGCGTGTTCTCATCCAAAATCAAGGTCCGCGTGAGCGGCGGCTCGGCGCGCTGGGCGCAGTTCTCGCGCTCGCAGAGGCGACAGTTGATACCGATCGGCGTGCCCTCGGACTTGTCCAGATCCATCCCGGACGCATAGACAAGCCTTGCGGCGTGGCGGATTTCGCAACCCAGGCCGATAGCGAAGCGTGGTTGCGCCAGCGGATGCGGCGCGACCGGCCGGCGCACCATCTGCGCAACCGAGAAGTAGCGGCTGCCGTCCGGCAACTCGATCACCTGCTTCAAGAGGCGATCCGGGGTGTCAAACGTGGAGTGGACATTCCACAGCGGACAGGTACCGCCAAACTTCGAGAACGGGAACGTGCCGGATGAAAATCGCTTGGAGACATTACCGGCGTTGTCGACGCGCAGCATGAAGAACGGCACGCCGCGCGCGTTCGGCCGCTGCAGCGTCGTCAGGCGGTGACACACCTGCTCGAAGCCGGTGTTGAAGCGCTGCGCCAGCACATGGATGTCGTAACCGAGCGATTCCGCCGCGGTAAGGAAGGGCTGATAGGGCATCAGCGCACAGCCTGCGAAGTAGTTCGCGAGCGTGATGCGGTAGAGGTGGCGCGAGGTGTCGTCGAGCGCCCCAGCGCGGGCGATGATCGTATCAAACGCGGGCGTGCATTCGGAAAGCGCGATCTGAAACGCAAGCTGGAAAGCGCAGCCGGGGCCGTCTACCAGTTCTGAGATCAGGAGCTGGCGGCGGTGGCGGTCGAAGCGACGTAGCGTCTCGCGCATGACATCGACCGGCATGATACGGGTCTGAATCGAATGCTTTTCACGCAACCGGGTGCTCAAAGCCGCGAACAAGTCCTGTGCGGGAACGTTGATCTCGTCGCGCAGGGTTTCCGCTGCTTGTTCAAGCTCGGGGAAGTAGTTGCGATTGGCCTCGATCAGGTCGCGAACCTGCTCGATCGGGTTCGCGTCGAAGCGTCCGCCCATGCTTTCGTCGCGCCCCGCGAACTGTGCCGCCGCCAGCGTTTCGCCGCGCCGCGCCTCGGCATAGGCGGCATAGAGACGCTGCAATGCGTGGGTCACGCCGGGACACAGCTCCGCGAGATCTCGCAATTCCTGCTTCGGAATGTCGATCTGGCGAAATAGTGGATCGGAAAAGACCTCGTTCAACTCGGCGAAGAAGCGGTCTTCGTCGGCGGTGGCGAGGTCGCGCAGGTCGAGATCGTAAGTCTCCGCGAGGCGAAGAAGGATTTGCGCGGTGACCGGTCGCTGGTTGCGCTCGATCAGGTTGACATAGCTGGGCGAGATGCCGAGCCCCTCCGCGAACTGGGTCTGCGATAACCCGAGCTGTTGGCGGATGCGCCGGAATCGCGGACCGACGAAGAGTTTTTTGCCGGGATCTGTGGCCATCCTTACGCTCGTTTTGACAATAATTACAAAATAACATCTATGACATGTATATATGTTACATGACATCATCAATTGAGATCAAGATCCCTATGCGAATTCGTCTGTTCGGCGTTATCTAGAACCACGATTGCAGTGCGATTGCAGTGCAATGTCATAAAAGTGGCGCTGGAGATAAAAATGGCCCAGACCTTTGAGCAGCTCGTTCCGGCCCCGAACGGTCGTTTTGAGGGGATCAGCCGTTCCTACAGCCCGGCGGACGTCGAAAAGCTGCGCGGCTCGGTGGAGATCAAGTACACGCTGGCCGAGAAGGGCGCGAACCGGCTGTGGAAGCAGCTCAACGACATGCCTTATGTGAATTCGCTCGGCGCCGTCACCGGCAACCAGGCGATGCAGCAGGCGCGCGCCGGTTTGCCCGCGATTTATCTCTCGGGCTGGCAGGTCGCCGCCGACGCCAATACCGCGGGCGCGATGTATCCGGACCAGAGCCTCTATCCAGCCAACGCCGGTCCTGAACTCTGCCGTCGCATCAACCGAACCTTCCAGCGTGCTGACCAGATCGAGCATGCTGAAGGCGGCGCCAAGATCGACTGGTTCGTGCCGATCGTGGCCGATGCGGAAGCGGGCTTCGGCGGACCGCTCAACTCGTTCGAGATCATGAAGGCCTATATCGAGGCGGGCGCGGCTGGCGTTCACTTCGAGGACCAGCTCGCGTCGGAGAAGAAGTGCGGCCACATGGGCGGCAAGGTGCTGATCCCGACCGCCGCGCATGAACGCAATCTGATCGCAGCACGGCTTGCCGCCGATGTCTGCGGGGTGCCGACCTTCGTGTTGGCGCGCACCGATGCGGAGAGTGCGAAGCTCATCACCTCAGACATCGATGAGCGCGATCACGAGTTCATCACCGGCGAACGCACGGCGGAAGGCTTCTATCGCCTGAAACCTGGCACTGGCCTCGATCACTGCATCAAGCGCGGGCTGGCGTTTGCGAAATACGCTGACCTGCTGTGGTGGGAGACCTCAAAGCCGGACCTGGAAGGCGCGCGCAAGTTCGCGGAAGCTATCAGGAAGGTCTATCCGAACAAGATGCTGGCTTACAACTGTTCGCCGTCGTTCAACTGGGAAGCCAACCTCGACAAGGACACCATTGCCAAGTTCCAGAAGGAAATTGCAGCAATGGGCTACAAGTTTCAGTTCGTCACGTTGGCGGGCTTCCACTCGCTCAACCACGGCATGTTCGAACTGGCGCGCGGCTACAAGGCCGAGGGCATGGCGGCATATTCCCGTCTCCAGCAGGCCGAGTTCGCCTCGGAGAAGTTCGGCTATTCGGCGACGCGCCATCAGCGCGAGGTCGGCACCGGTTACTTCGATCTGGTTTCGACCACGATCACGGGAGGCCAGTCGTCGACCACTGCGCTTCACGACTCCACCGAAACCGCGCAGTTCAAGTCGCAAGGTTCGCAGATCAAGGTCCAGGCTGCTGAGTAGGCGGCGGAACAGAAGGAGGTTCTCATGACCGGCAGCAATTTCTGGGTGATTGGCGGCGAATTTGGTTCCATGAACTTCCACAAGCTGGTGGAAGGTTCGGCTCAAGTGCAAGGACCGTTCAAAACGCGGAAGGAAGCGGAGGACGCCTGGAGGGTCGTGTCTGAGGAAAACCGTCACCGCGCCGGCGTGCGGTTCTCCATCGTGGAAGAGCCGAATCGCATGGCGAGCTGATGTTGCATCTATCGTAGAAGAAGAAGCGTCCAAGGGAACAACGGCCCTGCCCGGCATATCGGGCAGGGCCGCTTGTTCGTTCAGAAGGCGGATCGTGGCCGCCTAAGCCTTTGGAACTAAACGGGCTTTGTCTGAAACGGAGTGCCTGCTAAGTTACATGGTTACCGTCAGGTTAAAAAGGCGGCAGTATCTGCGGGAAAGGCGACCGATGTCGGACGGACCGAACATTGGAAGGAGTGTGGCGGAAACGGCGAAGCCGCTGCGGCTGCGCGAGGCACTGTGGCAGGCTCGGATCGAGGCCGCGGATCGCACCGGCGTCGTCGTTGATCTGCGCGACGCGGAAATGGCGCGGCTTGAGATCTTGAACGAGGCGCTCGATCCGCTGTTCGCGCAAGTGCCGGATCAGATCGATCTATTCGATCGGGGCCTCAGCAAGGGAGACACGCCGCGGCTGTGGATCGACATTGTAGCCCACGTCCTGATGGGACGCGATAAACGCATGTACCGTTTCGTCCAGGATACCCGGCACGGCCGGATTGTACTCGCGGAATCTCATGACTCGGCCGCGATCGTCAAAGCTGTGACGGATTATGTCGCTCGCCGCATGATCGAACGCGAGCGTGCGATATCGGTGCCGCCGCTGTGGGAGCAAGCGGAGGTGAAAAAGCCGCCCCGCGGGCTTTGGACATTCGCGTTCGGATTTATAGCCGGTGTCATCGTGCTGTTCGGCTTCGCGCTATTCGCAGCGCTCAGGACTCCGTGACGCGAGGCACGGCGCTCGCGGTGTTAGAGCGTTTCGAGCGAAGTGAAATCCGGTTCGCGTGAAGGAAACGCGTCAAAATTAATAATCTAGAGTCATTTCCCGGCCGGCGACACCCGCAAGAGGCGTCCGGCAGTGCTATCGGTCAAAAGCCACAACGCGCCGTCCGGCCCCTGGCGTATGTCGCGGATGCGCTCGTTGAGGTCTTCCAGCAGGCGTTCCTCGCCAGTCACCTCATTGCCACTGAGCGAGAGCCGCACCAGCATCTTGCCAGACAGCGCGCCGGTGAAAAGGCTTCCTTTCCACGACGGAAACAGCGTGCCGGTATAGAAGGCCATGCCGGATGGCGAGATCGAAGGCACCCAATATTTCACGGGCTGCTCCATGCCTTCCTTCGCGGTGCTGGCATGGATTTTCGCGCCATCGTAGTCGATGCCGTAGCCGATCACCGGCCAGCCGTAGTTTTTGCCCTTGCCGACGATGTTGACCTCGTCGCCGCCGCGCGGGCCGTGCTCGACCTCCCAAAGGTCGCCGGTCGCCGGGTTGATGGCGAGCCCCTGTTCGTTACGGTGGCCGTAGCTCCAGATTTCCGGCTTGGCGTCTGCGCGTCCGACGAACGGATTGTCCGCCGGCACCGAGCCATCGGGCGCGATGCGGATCACTTTGCCGAGGTGGTTCGCCAGATTTTGCGCCTCGTCGCGATGGTTGAAATGCTCGCCAAGCGTCACGAAAAGGTTGCCGTCGTCAGCTTGCGCGATGCGGCAGCCATAGTGATTGCCCGACGACAGCGGGCCCTCCTGCCGGAAGATGATCTCGACGTCTTGAAGCCGATCCTCACCTAATGTGGCGCGTGCAACGGCGGTTCGCCCGCCGCCTTCTGCCCGTTCTGCGAAACAGAAATAGAGGGTCTTGTTGCCCGCGAACGACTTGTCCAGCACAACGTCCAGCAGCCCGCCCTGACCGGAGGCCCAAACTTCAGGCACGTTCTTGAGCGGCGGCGACAGATCACCGTCGCGGCTGACGATGCGAAAGCGCCCGGGCCGTTCCGTGACCAGTATCCGCCCGTCCGGCAGCAAGGCGAGCCCCCAAGGATGGACAAGGCCGCGGGCAATGGTTGAGACCTCGATCGGTCCGGCTGACGACCGGAACGATTTGCTTTCGCTGCGCGCGTTAGTGGCGAAGAAAGCCGCGAGGACGGTGGCCGCGCCCAGAATGGCCGTAACCCGCACGATTGGTCTTTTCATCGAACGCTCCTGGCGGCGAGCGATGGTCACACGGAGAGACATGGTTAGCCGTCACAAAATTGTGAGGAACCAATGTACATTGCAAGGAGTGCGGTTCAGATGCCGATTGGCATAGCCATCGCGACCTTGATCGACATCATCGCGAAGGCGACCGAAAGGACGACTGCAAAAGCAGCGATTGCCAGTGAAGCCGCAACAGCATTTGTCAGACGCGAGGATGCGACGGGTGCGAAGCGCCCTCCAAACCATCCGCTCGAACCTCGCGACCGCATCATTGTCGGATCTCCACAAGCACTGGCGAATCACCAGCCTGGACAATCTTTCACCAAGCGCGGGCAGGATTGGGGCAAATTGAATGAGGCGAAGAGGTTCCCGCCTTGCGATATCGAAGCCGGTTTTTACCCCGATGTCGGACGCACGGATCAGGCCCTTGCGATTCCGACTGCGGCATCGTCCGAGAAAGTCGCGCTGCCGTCCATGGTTACAAAGCCGGGTTGCTGTTCAACCCGCCGCAACCAGGCGCGGATCGACGGGAACGTCGTGAGGTCGAAGTCGCATTGGTCGGCGACATGGGTATAGGCATAAAGTGCAATGTCGGCGATGGTCAGCTGCCCGGCAGCGAAAAAGTCATTGGTTCTGAGATGGTTTTCCATGACCTGGAGGGCCGCATAGCCGCGCTCCATCCAGTCTTCCAGCGCGTGAGTCTGCAACTCGCGGCCTCCCTTGACCAGCGACAGCCAGAAATACGCGGCGCCAATGTTGGGCTCCAGCGCGTGCTGTTCGAAGAACATCCACTGCAGTGCTTCGGCACGCTCGATCGGCGAATTCGGAGCCAATGCGGTTCCGATCGAGACATACCACAAGATGGCATTGGACTCGGCGAGGTAACGCCCTTCTGCCACCTCCAGTAACGGTACCTGTCCGCTCGGGTTCTTGGCGAGAAAATTCGGCGTGCGGCTTTCGCCACGCAGGATATCGATTTCGATGGCATGATAAGGCACGTCAAGGAAAGTCAGCGCGAGGCGAACCTTGTAGCTGTTTCCCGAGCGCTGCATTGAATAGAGCTTGTACATTACGGAGCTTCGCCTGATCGCCGGAGCGCCCGGCATGCTCGCCTGCAACGCAGTGGAAGAATAGTGGTCGCAGGCCACTCGCCGCAAGGTCTTGCCATTTGGAAAAGTAAAATTGAACTGCCGCAAGTCCGTGCGGAAGATTTTATTGCGCGATCAACGACCCGATCAGCATCAAGGTTTGTTCGCAACTGCGTCAAGATCGAGATAGCGCATCCGTTTGGCTTCACGGCGACCTCGCGCGACGGCATCAAGCACGAGTCCGATTGCCAGGCTGAGGAATCCAAGCTGGGCAATCGCCGCAGCGAGTACCGCAGTTGGTATTCGGGGTACAAGGCCGGTTTCCAGATAGGTCGCGATGAGCGGGGCGCCGAGCCCAAGACAAACGAGCAGAAGCATAGTGCCTGCAGCACCGAAGAATCGTAGCGGCTGCGTTTCTTTGTACAGCTTAAGAAGCATCAGCAGGATGCGCAGGCCATCGCGATAGGTGCGCAGCTTGCTGGTCGATCCATCGGGGCGTGTACCGTAAGGCAGTGCCATTTCGCCGGTCGCGATCTTCAGGTCGAGGGCATGGACCGAGAGCTCGACCTCGATCTCAAAGCCTGCCGACGACACCGGAAATGATTTGGCGAAGCGGCGGGAGAGAACTCGATAACCCGAGAGAATGTCGGTGAAGCCGTCACCAAACATGTGCGCCATGACGCGATTGAAGAAGAGGTTGCCAAACCGATGGCCTGACGGAAAAGCCTTGTCGTCGCCGTTACGGGTTCCGATCATCATGTCGAGGTTGCGCACGACAAGCGCCTCGATCAGCGCGCCGGCGGCGTCCGGTTTATAGGTGCCATCGCCATCCGCCAGAACGTAGATGTCGGCGTCGATATCCGCCAGCATGCGGCGGACGACATTGCCCTTGCCCTGCAGCAGTTCGCGGCGAACGACAGCGCCGGCCGCGAGCGCTGCGTCGTAGGTGCCGTCAGTGGAATTGTTGTCGTAGACGTAGACCCTGGCGCCGGGCAGCGCGCGAAGGAATCCGCGGACCACACCGCCGATGGTGACTTCCTCATTGTAGCAAGGGAGAAGCACGGCGATCGTTCGGTTACGTACCATGCTGCTCTGCGCGAACATGCCGTCGATTTCGTCGCGGATCCGGTCAAGCCTTGGCAAGGACATCACTCCTGAAGATAACGCCGGCTTCCATCGCCGCCCGGCGCAGGATGACGACGTAGAGCATCATCATTACGATGAGGCCAAGGGGGAGACCGCTCGCGCCGGCAATGGTGCGTGTAAGAAGCGGCATGATCCACGCCAGCGCCAGCAGCGAAAGTTCGTAGGATATGAAACCGTGCGCCAGGCCGTGACGGGCGAGAAACGCGATCGCAATGCCGAGAACGACGAGATCGTAGTCCAGTACATATGGCGTGACGAGCAGCGATGCGGTGCAGAGTGCGGCGGCTTTCAGATCATACGAAGCTCGCGAGCGCCATAGCCACGCAATGCTGATTGCGAGCGCGGCGGCCAGCATTGCCTGAGCTGCATAGGCAAGATGGATTCCGCCGCCCCACATCCTGACCGCTGAAAACAGCGATTGGATTTTGTGCCAGCCGGTGGCGCCCTGTTCCAGGATCACCGTTCGCGTAAACGTCGTCGATACCGCGAAGGCGTGCCAGATTTCGACCCCGGATATCGCGAAGCTGGCGACCGCGAGTGCCGATGCGGTGAGAGCCGCCGCGGCAAAGGTCGTCCAGCGCCCGCCGGCAAGCAATGCAATGGGGATCAGCACGCCAAACTGTGGCTTGTAGATCAGCAGACCGATCAGGATGCCTGAAACCCACGGTCGGCGATCGAGTAGCACCAGCGCGCCGCCGATAAGCGTTGCGGTGAAAAATGCGTTCTGCCCGTGGCCGATATTGATGAAGACGGCCGGAAAAGCCAGCGCCGGCAGCCAGGTCCCGGGACGCCGGACGATGGCGCAGACCGTCACGAGGTAGCCGGCCAGACTGGTCACCAGCCATAACAGCAGACCCCAACCGTAAGGAAAGGCGGCGGCGGCCATCGCGATGGCAAAGAAAAACGGCGGATAATGCCATCCGTAGAAGGGCACCGGCCGGCCGCCGAAGATGGCCTGCTCGGCGGCATGCTGCAGCCCGGGATCGTAGGCGTCAGGCGCTAACCCCTGCCAAGCCAAGGCGCCAGCGGCGTAGACGTTGGAGAAGTCCGTTCCGATCGGCTGGCCGCGCCGGTCGATGAGCCCGTCCGACGCCGCGACCCACACAACGATCGCGATGGCGCAGAGAACCAGCAAAATGATGCTGTAGCCCTGCAGACGCTCCGCAGTCAGCCATTGTCCGGTTCGAATCTTTTGCCAAAAACGGGTCATGTCCCAATCGCCGCGTACGGAGGTCCGGCGGACACTAATCGTTGGTATTTAAGGTTCTCTGAAACCTATCCGATGTGCACCGGTCAGCATTGTTCTTGCGGTGCAACGTAACGCACACTAATGTGTTAGCGATCCCAATCACTGAAATAGCGTGGAAATGGTGACCGACCACGCTTGCTAGGAGATGACGATGTCGTTCCTGTCCGCCGCGCTCGACCGTGTGAAACCGTCCGCGACCATCGCGGTCACGGATAAAGCACGTCGGCTCAAAGCGGAGGGGCGGAATGTGATCGGTCTCGGCGCGGGTGAGCCGGATTTCGATACACCGGCCAATATCAAACTTGCCGCGGTTCATGCCATCGAGGCGGGCAAGACCAAGTATACAGCGGTCGATGGTATCCCCGAACTGAAGCAGGCGATTATCGCCAAGTTTCAACGCGAGAACGAGCTGACCTACAAGCCGAACCAGATCATTGTCGGCACCGGCGGCAAGCAGGTACTCTACAACGCGCTGATGGCGACCATCAATCCGGGTGATGAGGTCGTCATCCCTGCGCCTTACTGGGTCAGCTATCCCGAAATGGTGGCGTTGGCGGGAGGCGAGCCCGTGCCCGTGGTTTGCACGGCGGAGTTCGGGTTCAAGTTGCAGCCCCAGGCGCTGGAAAGAGCGATCACGCCGAAGACCAAGTGGATCATCCTCAATTCGCCATCGAACCCGACCGGCGCGGCCTACACGCGGGCCGAATTGAAGGCGCTGACCGATGTGCTGGTGAAGCACCCGCACGTCTGGGTGATGACCGACGATATGTACGAGCATCTGATCTACGACGACTTCGAATTCACCACGCCGGCGCAGGTCGAGCCAAAACTGTTCGATCGCACCCTGACGGTGAACGGGGTGTCGAAAGCCTACTGCATGACCGGCTGGCGCATCGGCTATGCCGGCGGTCCCGCGCAACTCGTCAAGGCGATGGCAACGATCCAGTCGCAATCGACATCCAACCCGTCATCCGTCTCGCAATGGGCGGCGGTGGAAGCCCTGAGCGGCCCGCAAGGGTTTATCGAAGCGAATAACAAGATATTCAAGGAGCGTCGCGACCTCGTGGTGGCGATGCTGAATCAGGCCAAGGGCATTGATTGCCCACGGCCGGAAGGCGCGTTCTACGTCTATCCGTCCTGCGCCGGCGCCATCGGCAAGACCACGCCGTCGGGCAGGAAGCTCGAGACGGATGAGGATTTTGTCACCGAGTTGCTGGAGGCCGAGGGAGTTGCGGTGGTGCAGGGGTCCGCGTTCGGCTTAGGACCGGCCTTCCGTATCTCTTATGCGACTAAAACGGCGGATCTCGAAGAGGCCTGCAAGCGCATCCAGCAGTTCTGCGGTAATCTGCGCTGATCGCCTTCGCGGCAGCAATACCTGCCCAACTCTGGAGTGGCTTTGTCCTGATGTTCATTAAGTTTTAGCAACGTGCCGGCATGTTGATGCCGCAATGTGGCGATTGCCTTGTTTTGGACACGGCGATTCCATCATGTCCCACACCTTTACCGATTCCACGCCTTTCCCCTTTCCCGATTCCAAGCGGAGATTATTCATGAACTTCCCGAGACTTCTCGCCGTGGCCGCCGTGACGCTCGTCGCGTCAGTTGCGAGCGCCCATGCTCAATATAATACCGTCCAGGCCGGTGTCCTCGAATGTGCGGGCGGCCAGAACGTGAGCTATGTCGTTGGTTCGACAACCGAGCTGCAATGCGTCTTCCGCAGCAACAGCGGAGCGCCGCCTGAACCATATATCGCGCGCATTCAGCGCTTTGGTCTTGACCTTGGCATCACTCAGCAGACCGGTTTGGCATGGATGGTCCACGCGCCGGGTGGTCGGCTGGGCCGCGGAGCACTTGCCGGTCACTTCGGCGGGGTCGGCGCTAACGCGACGGTCGGAGTTGGGATCGGCGCGAACCTGCTGGCCGGCGGTTCCAACAATTCGATCTCGCTGCAGCCGCTGAGCCTGCAGGGCCAGACCGGCCTTAGCGCCGTGGCTGGCATCGTCGATGTTGATCTGCGCCCGGTGGATCTGCGTCCGGCGCCACGCTACAGGCGGCATCGGCACCACCATCATCATCATCATCACCACCACCACCACCATCATCACTGATCGGATCGGACGACCATTGGGGCCCGCGAAAGCGGGCCTCACTTTTATGGCTTATGGTTGAGGCGTTCATGACGGCGGGGCGCGTCTGGTGAGCGGCAGGCAGGTGCGATAAAAAAGCACGTTTCGCAACTCATTAAAGTGGCCGTTTTTGCATCACACCACCAAATTCATCCGGAGTTTTGCCATGCGGGGTTTTCCAGCTCTGGCGGGCGCGGCGGCGGCGCTGATCGCGTTGTATGCGGGCGCCGTTGCGCAGCAGCCCCGGCAACCTGTCAAGGTCGGCGTTCTCGAATGCCGCGGCGGAGCGAGCGTTGGGTTTGTCGTCGGCTCCGTTACCCATCTTGGCTGCGTGTTTCACGCCGACGGCCTGCCGGAAGACCGTTATGTGGCTACGATCCGCAAGGTTGGGGTCGATCTCGGTATTACCCAGGAATCGGCGCTGGCCTGGGGCGTTTACGCTCCGGTGGCGCGGCTCGGGCCTGGCGATCTCTCGGGTAACTACGCGGGCGCACAGGGCAGCGCTTCGGTCGGCGTTGGCCTCGGCGGCAACGTTCTGATCGGCGGCTCCGCCAATTCGATCGCGCTGCAACCGCTCAGCGTGCAGGGTCAGGTCGGCCTCAACGTGGCGGCGGGTCTCGCTGCGCTGGAATTGCGTCCGGGCCGCTAACAGGCTTCCGCCGCCGTTCGGCGTTTCGCCCCCATTGAGCCGGGCTGCGCGTTGGCTGAACCGTCGGCGCGGATGTCCCGACGTGTTTTCCTGCTTGCCAAATTCCGTCTGCGGGAGGAGCATCGGCTATCGCCGACCCAATCATGGGCCGACTTCCAGACCAGGAGGCGGCAATGGGACAAGACCTCAGAAGTCCCCAAGGGGGACCTCAAGGCACTCAAACGTCGGGTCCCCGGTGCATTGCGCTGGTGGGCCCGTTCCAGAGCGGTAAAACCACACTTCTCGAATCCATCCTTGCCCGAACGGGCGCAATCCCCAAAGCAGGCAGCGTCGATCAGGGAACCAGCGTCGGCGACGCCAGCGACGAAGCTCGCCAGCACAAAATGGGAGTCGGACTCACTCCAGCTAACACCTGCTTCATGGGCGAAACCTATACTTTTATTGATTGTCCGGGTTCGATCGAATTTGCACACGACATGCGCGCTGCAATTCCCGCGGTCGATGCGGCGGTGGTCGTGTGCGAGGCGGACGAGCGCAAGTTGCCGCAGTTGCAGATTATCCTGCGCGAACTGGAAGATTTGGGCATTCCCCGTTTTCTGTTCCTCAACAAGATCGACAAGGCGAACAAGGGCGTTCGCCAAACCTTGGCAATGTTGCAGCCGGCGTCGCGGACTCCGCTGTTGCTACGGCAGATCCCGATCTGGAACGGCGATTTGATCGCCGGATTTGTCGATCTCGCGCTGGAGCGCGCCTTCGTCTACCGCGAGCATATGGCTTCCGAAGTTGTCCAACTGGACGTCGGCGATCTCGACCGCGAGAAGGAAGCGCGGTTCTCGATGCTGGAGACACTCGCCGATCACGACGACGCGCTGATGGAGCAACTGCTCGAGGATATTGCGCCGCCGCGGGATGCAGTGTTCGACGATCTTGCTCGTGAGCTGCGCGATGGCCAGATTTGCCCTGTATTGCTCGGCTCGGCTGCGCGCGAGAACGGCGTGTGGCGGTTGATGAAAGCGCTGCGCCACGAAGCGCCTGGCATTAGCGAGACGGCGAAGCGCATGGGCGTGGCTGATAGCGAGGAGGCGCTGGCCTACGTGTTCAAGACCATGCACCTCCAGCACGGCGGCAAGCTGTCGCTGGCGCGGGTGCTGACAGGTCGCTTCGACGATGCCACGACGGTGCATGCGTCGTCAGGCGAAGCAGGAAAAATCTCCGGCATTCTCGCAGCCACCGGCGCGCAGGAGACCAAGCGCGCATCGGCGTGCGCGGGTGAGGTGGTGGCGTTGGGCAAGCTCGAGGCCGTCAAGACCGGCGATACGTTAACGACCGCCCGGATCGCGCCACCCTCACTGGTCAGCATCGCGCCGTCCGCGCCTGTGCTTGCGAGGGCGCTTGCCGCCCGCGACCGCAAGGACGACGTCAAACTCGGACAGGCTCTCATCAAGCTCAACGAGGAAGACCCCTCGCTCGCCGTCGTTCACAACGCGCAGACTCACGACACCGTGCTGTGGGGACAAGGCGAGATGCATCTACGCGTTGCGCTCGAACGGCTGCACGGTCGCTTCGGGGTCAATGTGGATTCGCATCCGCCCGCGATCAGCTATCGGGAAACGATCCGCAAGCCTGTCAGCCAGCGGGGACGCCATAAGAAGCAGTCCGGAGGGCATGGCCAGTTCGGCGACGTGGTGCTGGAGGTTCAACCCCTGTCACGCGGCGCGGGCTTCGTCTTTATTGACAAGATTGTCGGCGGCGCGGTGCCGCGCAATTATATCGGCGCAGTCGAGGACGGCGTGGTGGACGGACTCGCCCGCGGTCCCCTTGGCTTTCCGGTGATTGACGTGCAGGTGACGCTGACCGATGGATCCTACCACAGCGTCGACTCCTCGGATCAGGCGTTCCGCACCGCCGCCCGCATCGGGATAGCCGAAGCCTTGCCGAAATGCCAGCCGGTGCTGCTGGAGCCGATTGATGTGGTCGAGATTGTTTGCCCGAGCGATGCGACCGCGAAGGTCAACGCTATCCTGTCGGCACGCCGCGGCCAGATTCTTGGTTTCGACAGTCGCGAGAGTTGGGCCGGCTGGGACTGCGTGCGCGCCACGATGCCGGAAGCCGAGATCGGCGATCTCATCGTCGAACTGAGGTCGGCGACGGCGGGAGCGGGCAGTTTTACCCGGCAGTTCGATCGCATGGCCGAAGTCACCGGCCGGACCGCCGACCAGATCATCGCCGCGCGTCGGGTGGCGGCTTAGGGTCGGAGCTGATCCTACGGTTGGAGGTTCGCCGGGCGTGCGTTGATGCTCCTGACCATGGGCGTCAGCCCGCCGTTGCGGCCGATGCGGACGCCTGCGCTATGAGCCAGATCACGGTCTGCGGTGCGGCTGCACGGCGACCGCACCGGCGGCATTGACAGGCGCGTCAGCTTGCATGATTTCATCGGGTGCCGCCTGATGGTCGGCGCGTCACACGACGGGATGCATGATGACAGCCGGGACAACAGGCCGGGCCGCCTGCCTGATCGGATGGCCCGCGGCGCATTCGCGCTCGCCGCTGATCCATCACTATTGGCTGCGCGTGCACGGCATAACGGGCGGCTACAGCATTGAAGCGATTCCGCCCGAAGGATTCGCGGAATTCGTCATGCATCTTTCGACGCACGGCTTCGTGGGCGCCAATGTCACAATCCCGCACAAGGAGCGGGCGTTGCAATTGACGGAGCCAGACGAGCGCGCGAGAGCTGTCGGCGCAGCCAACACCCTCTATTATGATGGCGCCATCCTGCGGTCCACCAATACGGACGTCGAGGGTTTCATCGGCAATCTGGATGCCGTCGCGCCGGGCTGGGATCGCATCGGGGATGCGCTGGTGCTTGGCGCCGGCGGGTCGTCGCGGGCCGTGGTGTTCGGTCTGATCGAACGCGGGATCAAGCGCATCCATCTCGTCAACCGTACGATGGAAAGGGCGCAAGTGCTTGCGGATCAATTCGGACCCACGGTTATGCCAGCGGCTTGGAACACGCTTGGCGACGTGCTGCCGCGCACCGGTCTGCTCGTGAATACAACTTCGCTCGGCATGAACGGGCAGCCGCCACTGGACATCGAGCTGCCGCTGCTGTCGCGGGATGCGGTGGTCGCCGATCTGGTCTATGTTCCTCTGGAAACGCCATTGCTGGCTGCGGCGAGGGCGCGGGGTCTCAGGACCGCAGACGGTCTCGGGATGCTGCTGCATCAGGCCGTACGCGGATTCGAGCTGTGGTTCGGAGAACGTCCCGTGGTGACGCAGGATTTACGCGCGCTGGTCGAGGCCGATCTCCGGATCCCTCATCCCGCGACTTGAGGTTTACGATTGGCCCGGTATTTTCAATTGTTCCATTTTGCCGCAATCGCCTCTCTTTGTCTTGACCCCCGGGAGCGCTTGATCCAAAGCGAACGTCATGTCCAATCTCGATCCCAGCATCCCTGAAGCTATGGAAACCACGCCGCTCGGCCTCGCTCGGCGCGGCTTTCGCGGGCGGGTAACCGCCATTATGGTCGACGGCGACCACCTGGGGGTGTCTGCAATGGAGATCGAGAGGCGTCTTCTTGAATTTGGCATCGTCGAGGGCGCGTCGGTTCAGATCCTGCATGAAGGGCCGATTGGCCGGGATCCGATAGCGGTTCGGGTTAACGGTACGACGATCGCGCTGCGCCGGCGCGAAGCCATGGCGGTCATGGTCGGCGGGCTAGCGAAAACCATCGCATGACCGCAATCGATGTGAATGACTGGCGTATCGCTCTGGTTGGGACGCCGAACAGCGGCAAGACCGCTTTGTTCAATGCGCTCACCGGCAGCCGCCAGAAGGTGGCTAACTACGCCGGCGTCACCGTGGAGCGGAAGTCCGGGGTTTTGCGCACGGCATCCGGCCACCGGGTCGATCTGATCGACCTGCCGGGAACTTATTCATTGCGGGGCCGCAGCCCGGACGAGGACATTACCCGCGACGTCATTCTCGGCAAGCTTGCGAGCGAAAGCCCGCCGGACTTTTTGCTCTGCGTCGCCGACGCTACCAATCTTCGTGTGGCGTTGCGCCTGGTGATCGAATTGAAGCGTGTTCACCGGCCGATGCTTCTGGTGCTGAACATGATCGACATCGCGCGGCGTCGCGGCGTCGGCATTGATCTCGACAAGCTTTCCGCCGAGCTTGAGGTGCCGGTCGTCACATCGACCGCCGTGCGGCGAGGCGGCATTGACGATCTCCTGCACAGGATTGACGACATCGCCGGCAAGCCGGCAGGTGCCATCGTCGGGAGCGACTGGACTACGCCGGGCGTATCAGATCTTCGCGCGGCGCAGCGCGAGGCTGATCGCGTGATCGGCGCCGCGGTCAGCGAGCCGGCTAAGCCCGATACATGGACCACGCGCGTGGACGCAGTGCTGCTGCATCCGGTGTGGGGCATGATCGCGCTGCTCCTGCTTCTGTTCGTGGTGTTTCAGGCCGTATTCGCCTGGGCCCAACCGGCGATGGAACTGATCTCCGGCGGCTTCGATGCGCTTGGCGCCCTTTCAGCGACTGTGCTGCCGGAAGGATTGCTGCAGAGTTTCATCCAGAACGGCATCATCTCCGGCGTCGGCAGCGTCATCGTGTTCCTGCCACAAATCCTCATTCTGTTTCTGTTTATTCTGCTTCTTGAAGACCTCGGCTACATGGCGCGTGCGGCGTTCTTGATGGACCGCATCATGGGTGGCGCCGGACTGCACGGCCGCGCTTTTATCCCGCTGTTGTCGAGCTTCGCCTGTGCGATCCCGGGGATCATGGCGACGCGGGTGATCGATAACAAGCGCGACAGGCTGACCACTATCATGGTCGCGCCGCTGATGACCTGCTCGGCGCGCATCCCGGTTTATACGCTGATCATCGCGGCGTTCGTGCCAAACCGGCCGGTGCTCGGCATTCTCGGATTGCAGGGGCTCGTGATGTTCGGGCTCTATGCGGTGGGGATATTCAGCGCGCTCGCGGTGTCATTCGTGGCCAACCACTTCTTCTGGCGTGACAGCGCGACGCCGCCCTTCATGCTGGAACTGCCGGATTACAAGTTGCCGCAACTGCGCAGCGTGCTGATGAATCTCTACCAGCGCGCGATGGCATTTCTGAAGCGCGCCGGCACCACGATTTTTTCCATGATGGTTCTGATCTGGTTCCTGGCGTCGTTCCCCCGTCCGCCGGCTGGCGCCACCGAGCCTGCGATCGATTTCAGCCTTGCAGCCATGATCGGCCGCTGGATCGAACCTGTGCTCGCGCCGATCGGGTTCAACTGGCAGATCAGCGTTGCGCTTATTCCCGGCATGGCTGCGCGCGAGGTGGCGGTGGCTTCGCTTGGCACCGTCTATGCGATTGAAGGAGGCAACGAGGCGGCGGAACAGATCGGTCACATGCTGGCCGGGAAATGGAGTCTCGCGACCGCGCTGGCGTTCCTCGCCTGGTATGTCTTTGCGCCGCAATGCGCCTCAACGCTCGCCGTTATCAAGCGCGAGACCGGCGGGTGGCGCTGGGTGATGATCACATTCTTCTACATGCTGTCGATGGCTTATCTGGCGGCGTTCGTCACCTACCGCATCTCGCTGGCGTTAGGTTGGCGCTGACCGCCGGTCCGGCGGCGCCTTCGTCGTTTTTGGCAGGCTGCGAAGGGCTGGCGCCACAGCAAGCTGGACTTGAATTCCACATTCGCCGGAACCGACGCTTACATGAGGGCGTTACATTAGCTGCCCACACCGGGAGAAAGCTATGACGCGACATGACGGTGAGACGAACGACCGGAACCAAAAAACCAAGGAAGAACTGGACAAGGAACTCGATCGCGCCCTGAAAGAGTCGTTTCCCGGTTCGGACCCGTTGAGTGTCACCCAGCCGGCTCCTGAAAAACCCGCCGAGGAAAAACCCGCCAAGGATCAAATGGATCGTCGCCATTAGAGGCGCTTGCATTGACTTGCATTGAGAAGACGGCGGCTGCTTCGTCCTGACATGCCACAGAATAACGATCCGGCCCTTTCCCCCAAATTCCGGTAACGGTTCATTATATTTTTTGAAGTCGCTTTATCTTTAGGGGCGTTATAAGCGGCCTTGCGATATGCTCGGCGTCCAACGATTCGATGAGCCGACCTCAAGCGTGGCTGTGAGCAAAGGCGGGTCATGGGGGGAAAATGAGCCGCAAATATTTTGGAACCGACGGCATTCGCGGCCGAGCTAACGGCTTGATCACGCCGGAACTGGCGATGAAAGTTGGACAGGCCGCTGGGCTGGTGTTCCAGCGCGGCGAGTACCGTCATCGCGTCGTGATCGGCAAGGATACGCGCCTCTCCGGCTATATGATCGAATACGCGCTGGTCGCGGGTTTTACGTCGGTTGGCATGGATGTGCTCTTGCTAGGTCCGATGCCGACGCCGGCAGTAGCGATGCTGACCAAATCCATGCGTGCTGATCTCGGCGTCATGATTTCAGCGTCGCACAACCTTTTCGAGGACAACGGCATCAAAATGTTCGGCCCGCGCGGCTTCAAGCTGTCCGACGAGGTCGAAAAGAAGATCGAGCAGTTGCTCGATGAAAACCTCGACAAGAAACTCGCGCAGAGCGGGAACCTTGGCCGCGCCCGCCGTATCGACGGCGTGCATGATCGTTACATCGAATTCGCCAAGCGCACGCTGCCCCGCGAACTTAGCCTCGAGGGGCTGCGGGTCGTGGTCGATTGCGCCCATGGCGCAGCCTACAAGGTGGTGCCGGAGGCGCTGTGGGAACTGGGCGCGGACGTCATTCCGATCGGCGTCGAGCCCGATGGCTTCAATATCAATAAGGAATGCGGCTCCACCGCGCCGGAGGCGCTGTGCCGCAAGGTCCGCGAGATGCGCGCCGATATCGGCATCGCGCTCGACGGAGATGCCGACCGCGTCATCATAGCCGACGAGCGCGGCCATGTGGTCGACGGCGATCAGCTTCTCGCAGTGATTGCCGAGAGTTGGAAGGAAGACGGCCGGCTGACCAGGCCAGGGATTGTCGCTACCGTGATGTCCAATCTCGGCCTTGAGCGATTCCTGAAGGATCGCGAGTTGTCGATGGTGCGGACACCTGTCGGCGACCGCTACGTGCTCGAGCAGATGCTAAAGCATGGCTATAATCTCGGCGGCGAACAATCAGGGCACATCATCTTGTCGGACTATGCGACCACTGGAGACGGATTCGTGTCTGCGCTTCAGGTGCTTGCTGTCGTCCAGAAGCTGGGACGCCCGGTCTCCGAAGTCTGCCACAAGTTCGAGCCGCTTCCGCAGATATTGAAGAACTTCCGTTATCGCAATGGCAAGCCGTTGGATCGCGCGGAGGTGAAGTCGGCCATTACAGCGGGCGAGAAGCGTCTCAACGGTCATGGTCGCCTGTTAGTCCGTTCTTCGGGAACCGAGCCTGTCATTCGCGTCATGGGTGAGGGCGATGACCGTATCTTGGTCGAGGAAGTCGTGGACACGATCGTTTCTGCATTGGGAAACCCGGCGGCGGCGTGAAACCGCAACCAGAACCTTGTGCCGTCGCGCCGCGTTGGCGAATATCCTGATGCATCCCAGCTATAACGATTGGTGGACGGCCGGGCGCCCGCGTCGTAACAGGCTCCGGTTGTAACAACCGGAAAGCCGTCCGTGGACAAGCCTGTCATCTCCGAGGAAACGCTGGTTGCGCCGGTCGTGGTTCCCGGGATCACGGAGAAGGCCGCCGCTACGGGTCCCGCCTATCTGGTGCTCGGCGGCATCAGCTTTTCGCATTTTCTCAACGACACCATGCAGTCGCTGATCCCCTCGGTTTATCCGATCCTGAAGGAAAATTACGCGCTCGACTTTGCGCAGATTGGAATGATCACGCTGGCGTTTCAGGTGACCGCCTCGCTGCTGCAACCCGTGGTCGGCTATGTCACCGACAAGAAAGCCCAGCCGTTCTCACTTGCCGTCGGTATGGGCTTTACTTTCGTGGGGTTGCTGCTGCTGAGCGTCGCTCATGTCTACGGAATGATCCTTGTTTCCGCTGCACTGATCGGCCTTGGCTCTGCGGTGTTCCACCCGGAGTCCGCGCGCATCGCACGAATGGCGTCCGGTGGTCGTTATGGCTTCGCGCAATCGGTTTTTCAGGTCGGCGGGAATTTTGGTTCGGCGATGGGGCCGCTCCTGGCGGCTCTGATCATCGTGCCGTTCGGGCAGCCCAGCATCGCGTGGTTTTCGTCGATCGCATTCATCGCGATCGTCGTCCTGTTTCAAATCGGGCGGTGGTACAAGCTGCGGATCTCGCCGCATGAGAGTGCCCGGCCGCGCCGATCGTCGGAGACACCGGCGCCCGCGCGGACGGCGCTCGCACTGACGATTCTGATCGTGCTGGTGTTCTCGAAATACATCTACATGTCCAGCCTGACGAGCTATTACACCTTTTATCTGATCGAGAAGTTTCACGTCTCGACGCAGACAGCTCAACTTTTGCTGTTTGTGTTTCTCGGCGCGGTCGCCATAGGCGTGTATTTCGGCGGTCCGATTGGCGATCGCTTCGGACGCCGCTATGTCATCTGGCTGTCGATCCTCGGGGTGCTGCCATTCACGCTATTGCTGCCGTTTGCAAATCTTGCTGGCACAGTGGTGCTGACGGTGGTCATCGGTGTCATCCTCTCATCCGCGATGCCTGCGATCATTGTGTTTGCGCAGGAACTGATGCCGCACCGTCTTGGCATGATCTCAGGCATGTTTTTCGGCTTTGCATTCGGCGCGGCGGGACTTGGTGCCGCGCTGCTGGGCGAGGTCGCGGATGCCAAGGGCATCGAGTTTGTCTATCAAGCCTGTGCGTTCCTGCCGGCGATAGGTCTGCTGGCGATGTTCCTGCCGAAGATGCCGAAAATCCAGCACTCGTAGTCGCCGCTGTAGGATCGCTCGTCCACGAACCCGTGTGCCAGCATCATCGTGACGGTTCGCCGTGCCGTTCACGGCCAGAATAAACTTACCGAAAATCAACCTTAAAAATTAGGGTTAAGCGGCTCTTAAGGATTTGGTGTCATCGTCCCTCCGAATTGGAGTGGGGCCGCACTTGCCTCACGGTACAAAGGGACGAAGCCGATGCGTGGTGTAAAATTGCTCGTAGCCGCCGGAGCGGCATCACTATTATCATCTGCCGCATTCGCCGCTGACCTGCCCATCGCGCCTCCGCCCTATTACGCCCCACCGGTCGTGGGTTTCGGCGGCTGGTACCTGCGAGGCGACATCGGATTCAGCAACCAGCGCGTGAGCAACATTGCGATGGCGGATGGCCGCAACGCGCAACTGCTGTCGTTGCAACAGACGACCGCTTTCGATGCCGCCGGAATCTACGGCGTCGGTGTCGGCTATCAGTTCAACAACTGGTTCCGCGGCGACTTCACAGGTCAGTATCGCGGTAATTCGAACTTCAAAGGCACCGATCTTCTAACCTATCCAGCAGGCGGCGGGATTGTCGGAAACGGTATCAACAACTACAACGCCACCAAGTCGGAATGGCTTGTGTTGGCGAACGGCTATGCCGATCTCGGCACCTGGTGGGGCGTCACGCCATTCATCGGTGCAGGCGTCGGCGCAGCGCGCGTGACGATTGCCAATTACACCGATACCGGCATGGTCAACAATAACGGATTTGGCTTCGGCGCCTTCCCAAGCTTCGCAAACGCGCCGGCTGCGTCGAGGTGGAATTTTGCGTGGGCGCTTCACGGCGGTTTGGCCTACATGGTCAATCCGGGCCTCACAGTTGAACTGGCTTACAGCTATGTGAATCTCGGTTCTGGAATGACGGGCGCGGTTTCCGATTACACCGGATTCACGCGGGGCGTTCCGATGCAGTTTAACGACATCACGTCGCATGACGTGAAACTCGGCGTGCGCTGGTATTTCAACACCCCGCCGGTCTATGCCCCGCCGCCGCTGGTCACCAAGGGCTGAGCTCTATCACCTCTTAACGGTTCTTAACGGCGCGGGAATTTTCCCGCGCCGTTTTGCTTTCGTGCGGTTGATTCCCGACTGCTGCGAAGGGTCGGGCACGTCGATGGTTTGTCGACAATATGAAGCAATCACGCTGCGCAACAACGATTGGTTAAGGTTAACAGGCGATGATCGACACCACTCAAGTTGTGGTCGATGGAGCGTTCACGATGCGTAGACTTCTGCTGGCGGCGGTCATTTGCGGAGCGGCGCAGGGCGCATACGCAGCCGATATGCCCGACCTTCCGGTTCTGCGTGGATCGTATTCCGAGGGCCTCAGCACGGTGCGGACGGTGTGGCAGGGCTATTACATCGGCGGGCAGGCCGGCGTCGGTGAATCCGACATGAAATTCACCGGTGCAACGCGTGACATTGCGGCGCGGCTACTGTCAGGAACGGAAATGGAGCAGCAGCAAAATATCTCCTCGTGGCCGGTGCTTGGCAAGGGCTCCTCGCGTGGCGATGGCTGGGGCGGCTTCGTAGGCTACAATAGCCAATGGGACGATGTCGTGATCGGTGTCGAAGCCAATTACATGCACGGCTCGTTTGGCGGTTCGCAAACCGGATCGATGACCCGGTTTTTCACGCTACCTTCCGGTTATACGGATTCGGTGACCAACCAAGCTAGCGCAAGCATGTCGATTTCGGACATTGGAACATTGCGCGCACGCGCCGGCTACGCGGTTGGATGCTTCCTGCCTTACATGTTCGGTGGATTGGCACTTGGCCAAGCGAATATCGTCAAGACGGCGCGGGTGTTTGGGACTCAAAATAATCCCAATGTGGCGCCACCTTTTGACGTCGTACCGTTTGACGATAGCGCAACCGACGTAAGGCGCAGCAGGCTTCTGGTTGGCTACTCTGCGGGTCTCGGGGTTGACGTCAATCTGATTGCCGGATTGTTCCTTCGCGCCGAATGGGAATACATGCGCCTAGCCACTCCGATCGATACCAGCATCAACACAGTGCGCGCTGGTGTGGGCTACAGGTTCTGATCGTGGTTTGATTTCTGTTCATCGCGGTTGTCATCCAGCGTAACTGCCGGGAATATCCTTGACGGGATCAGCTGATTCCCATATCCACAGCGGCGGGACACCTCCCCCCAACGGGAGGCTTGCTATCTGGAAGGATAGATCATGACCGTTGCGAAGCCTGCTTCGCGGCCGAACGTGCCGCATTTCTCATCCGGCCCATGCGCCAAGCGCCCCGGCTGGACCCCCCAAAATCTCAAGGACGCAGCCCTCGGCCGTTCGCATCGCGCGAAGATCGGCAAGACCAGGCTCAAGCTCGCCATCGATCTGACGCGTGAGGTTCTGGAAATTCCGGCTGACTACAAGATCGGCATCGTGCCGGCGTCCGATACCGGCGCGGTCGAGATGGCTTTGTGGTCGCTACTCGGTGCGCGTCCGGTAACAGCAATCGCCTGGGAGTCTTTCGGCGAGGGCTGGATCACCGATATCCTCAAGCAGTTGAAGCTGAAGGATGTCACCAAGCTCACCGCGGGTTATGGTGAGCTTCCCGATCTTACCAAGGCCGATCCGGCCTCTGATATCGTTTTCACCTGGAACGGGACGACGTCCGGCGTGCGTGTGCCGAATGCGGACTGGATCAGCGCCACGCGCGAAGGTCTCACGATCTGTGACGCGACGTCAGCCGCTTTCGCGCAGCCGCTCGATTGGGCCAAGCTCGATGTCGTCACCTTCTCCTGGCAGAAGGCGCTAGGCGGCGAGGCGGCGCACGGGATGTTGATCCTCAGCCCACGCGCCGTGGCGCGGCTTGAGAGCTACACGCCGCCGTGGCCGATGCCGAAGATTTTTCGCATGACCAAGGGCGGCAAGCTGATCGACGGCATATTCGCTGGCGAGACCATCAACACGCCGTCGATGCTGTGCGTCGAGGATTATCTCGATGCGCTGAACTGGGGCAAGTCGGTCGGCGGCCTCAAGGGCATGATTGCGCGCGCTGACGCCAACACCAAGGTGTTGAGTGATTGGGTGGCAAAGACGCCGTGGATCGATTTTCTGGCCAAGGATCCGGCGATCCGATCAAACACATCAGTCTGCCTGAAGGTCGTCGACTCCACGATCACGTCGTTGCCGCCAGAATCGCAAGCCGATTTCGCCAAGAAACTCGTTGGTGCAATTGAGAAAGAAGGCGCGGGCTACGATTTCGGGTACTACCGCGACGCGCCACCGGGTCTGCGCATCTGGTGCGGCGCCACGGTGGAGGCGAGCGACGTCGCACTGCTGACGCAATGGATTGATTGGGCCTTCGCCGAGGCCAAGGCCTCGCTTGCAAAGGCGGCGTAGTCTCTAGGCTCGATGCCTTGTTTCCCTCTCCCCTGTGGGAGAGTGCCCGAACGAAGGGAGAGCGGATGAGGGGTGTTTCCCGTCGCCGCTTCAATCCTCACCCGCTCAATCTCGTTTCACTCGATTTCGTGACCCTATGAGCGAACTTCGCTCGTCTCGGCTCCCACAAGGGGAGAGGGAAGAAGCAGTCTCACAACTCACCCCGGCGCAGCGCGCCGACCCTCTCCCTCAAGGGGAGGATAGAGGACAGCATCATGACCAAACCCAAGGTTCTCATTTCCGATGCGCTTAGCCCTGCCGCCGTGCAGATCTTCAAGGATCGCGGCATCGAGGTCGATTTCCAGCCTGCGCTAGGCAAGGACAAGGACAAGCTCGCCGAGATCATCGGCAACTATGATGGCCTTGCCATCCGCTCCGCCACCAAGGCGACCGCGAAAATTCTCGCCAATGCCAAGAAGCTGAAGGTGATCGGCCGCGCCGGCATCGGCGTCGACAACGTTGAGATTCCGGCGGCGACGGCCAAGGGCGTCATCGTCATGAACACGCCGTTCGGCAACTCGATCACGACCGCCGAACATGCGATCACCCTGATGTTGGCGCTGGCGCGCGAAATTCCCGCCGCCGATGCCTCGACCCAGGCCGGCAAGTGGGAGAAGAACCGCTTCATGGGCGTCGAGATCACCGGCAAGACGCTGGGCGTGATCGGTTGCGGGAACATCGGCTCGATCGCCGCCGACCGCGCGCTCGGCCTGAAGATGAAGGTGATTGCGTTCGATCCGTTCCTGTCTCCGGAGCGGGCCAAGGATCTCGGTGTGGAGAAGGTCGAACTCGACGATCTGTTTACGCGCGCTGACTTCATCACACTGCATACGCCGCTGACCGACAAGACTCGCAACATCATCGACGCTGCCGCTATCGCCAAGATGAAGAAGGGCGTGCGCATCATCAACTGTGCGCGTGGCGGCCTGGTGGACGAGCAGGCGTTGGTCGATGCGCTCAACGCCAAGCAAGTCGCAGGTGCGGCGTTCGACGTGTTTGTTGAGGAGCCTGCCACCAAGAACGTGCTGTTCGGCCATCCCAACGTGATCTGCACGCCGCATCTCGGCGCCTCCACCACCGAAGCGCAGGAGAACGTGGCATTGCAGGTCGCCGAGCAGATGTCGGACTATCTGCTCACCGGTGCGATCACCAACGCCATCAATTTTCCCTCGATCACGGCGGAGGAAGCGCCGAAGCTGAAGCCGTTTGTCGAGCTTGCGGAAAAGCTCGGCTCGTTCGCCGGTCAGCTCACGGAGACCGGAATCTCAAAGGTGACCATTACCTATGAGGGGCACGTCGCCGAAATGAAGATCAAAGCGCTGACCTCGGCGGCGCTGTCGGGCCTGCTGCGGCCGATGCTGGGCGATGTCAACGTCGTGTCCGCGCCGGTCGTCGCTAAAGAGCGCGGCATGGTGGTGGACGAGGTCGTCCGCGCCGCGCAGAGCGATTATGAAAGCCTCATCACAGTAACGGTCGCAACCGAACGGCAGGAGCGTTCGGTGTCGGGAACGGTTTACGCCGATGGTCAGCCGCGCCTCGTCGACGTCAAGGGCATCCGCGTCGATGCCGAGTTCGGCAAGTCGATGATCTACGTCACCAACGAGGACAAGCCGGGCTTCATCGGCAAGTTCGCCTCTCTGCTCGGTGACGCGGGCGTCAACATCGCGACGTTCAATCTCGGCCGTAACAAGCAAGGCGGCGACGCCATCGCGCTGGTTGAGGTTGACGGCAGCGTGCCGGAGAACGTTCTCGCCAAGGTGCAGGCGCTGCCGCAGGTCAAGCAGGCCAAGGTGCTGACCTTCTGACCGGCCGAAGCCCGATCATGATGGATCTACGGCTAGAGCCTTTCCGCTTCTGATAAAATCAGAAGCGGTGCTCTATGATTTTGATCTGACTCGTCACGCAAACCCGGCATCCACTTCGCTAGAAACACCATAAGTCAGTCCGGCGTTTCATCACTTCATCAGCGCGCGAACCTCGTCGCGCAGCGCCTGACGCGAGCCGTCGTGCGAATAGAACATGTGGCCGCCGGGATAGACCACAAACTTGACCCGATCGCGCGAGCCGAAGGTCGGTAATTGATCGAGGCGGATCTGGGAGGCGAGATAAGGTGTCGCCAGATCAAACAATCCATGTGCGACAAGCAGCTTGAATTTTGCGTCCGCAGCAAGCAGTTCGCGGATGTCAGACGTCGACTCGACGGACGACCGGCTCTTGCCGAAATCCCATTCCCGGTTGACGCTGCGACTGAGCAGTTCATAGGAGCCCGCCGGTCGCCAGTTCAGCTTGTGTGCATAGAGTTCGAACGCCGCCGATGTCAGCGCGGATAGCAGCGGTTCCTCCGAAGGGTCGTTGAAGTCGCTGGCGCTTGATTCCGGGTAAGGGTCGAACCCCAGCACCGAGGCGTCATAGCGTCCGGTTACCTTGTCGCTGCTGCGGTCGAAGGCGCGGCGGAATTCGCTGACGTCGAATCGCCCGGCGAGGCGGCGGCTCTCCGCCTGATCGATTCCCGTCAGCGACGCGAAGCGGTCGGCAAGCCGCCGCGTGGCTTCCGCATCGGCCTGTCCCTTGACGAGGTCGGTCAGGAAGTCACCCCGTGCATAGGCTTCAACGTCGGCCATGTCCGCGCGGGTCAGCGTTCTGTCCTTCTCCTTTTCCCGTGCAACCGCCGCCATGCTCGGCAGGCTTGCCACGAACCGGGTCAACCCCGCGCCCAGCACGTCGCTGAAGTCAAGCGCCGGGGAAATCAGGATCAGCCCCTTGACGGCGACGCCCTGCCGGGTCTGCAGGTTACGGGCGATCTTTGGTCCGCGAATGCCGCCATAGCTTTCGCCGGTGATGAATTTCGGCGACTGCATCCGGTCGGCTTTCTCCAGCCAGCGCCGGATCACCAGAGCAATCGAGTCCACGTCGCCATCGACTGTGAGGAAGCGTTTTCGTGCGTCGTCCCCGTGCGCCACCATGCGGCTGTAGCCGGTGCCCAACGGATCGATGAAAACGAGATCGGTGAAGTCGAGCCAGGTTTCCGCGTTCGGCTCCAGCGGCATTGGAATGGAAGGGCTGGTGATCGCGCGGTCCATCGGGATGCGCCAGGGGCCGTTGCTGCCGAATTGCAGCCACGCCGAAGAGGCGCCGGGACCACCGTTGAAAACAAAGGTCACCGGGCGGCTGCGGGGATCGGCGCCGTCGAGTTGATAGGCTGTGGTGGCGATGTCCGCTTGCGGTTCGCCTTTGTCGTTAAAAATATGAATCGTGCCCGCCGTTGCGGCGAAGGCCAACGTCCGGCCCGGTAGGACGAGCTTATGCCTGGTGGTCGAATCCGGCGGCAACCGGCGATTGTCGGCGGTTGCGGCAGGCCGGTCGCCGCCGTCCCGAGGGTCGGCGGGCGTGGTTTCTGCATGGTGCGATGGCGCGTCGGACGCCCCCTCGCGTGTGTAAGCGGCAGAAGGAGCCAGTATCGCCAGCAACATCGCTCCCGCGCATAACTCGCGGGTCATCAGACGGCGCATCTCTCCTCCTGTTCTCGGCGGTTGAGCGGTAAGCCGAACATTGATTATCGAGCGTCCTTGAAAACTGTGGCGGGCACGGGACCGCATGGAAGCCGCAGGACGCCACGTTTGTCAGGATGAATCAACGGCTTGGAGGGGCAGTTCGGGGCCGTTCCGGCTTGCGTCAACCGCACGCATCCTTTATCCGATGGGACGCCTCGCGTGGCTGGCGGCTTTGTATTGCGTCTGTCGTGTTTCGGCTGGCGGGGTGGTCCGGAAGATCGCTTCATTTTAGCTGCGATCTTTTTTCAAGCGAGTTTCCGAACCCACACCATTTACGACAATCACGAGTTGCCGGTGCCCTTCGAATTCGAGGTTCGTTACCGAAGGCGCTGTCGAGACACGCCCCACTTTTGCAAGGAATTTCCGCGGAAATGACCAACGTTGTCGTCGTCGGCGCCCAATGGGGCGACGAGGGAAAGGGCAAGATCGTCGACTGGCTGTCGGAGCAGGCGGATATCGTCGTTCGCTTCCAGGGTGGCCATAATGCTGGTCATACGCTCGTTATCGACGGAAATACCTATAAGCTGGCATTGCTGCCCTCGGGGGTCGTCCGCTCGTCGAAGCTGTCGATCATCGGCAATGGCGTCGTGTTCGATCCGCAAGCCTTCGTCAACGAGGTCGAGAAGCTGAAGGGGCAGGGCGTCAAAATCGGCCCCGACAACCTGCGCGTTGCCGAGAACGTCACGCTGATCCTGCCGCTGCATCGCGAACTGGACAGCTTGCGCGAGAATGCAAGCGCGGCGACAGCGATCGGTACCACCCAGCGCGGGATCGGTCCGGCCTATGAGGACAAGGTCGGCCGCCGCGCCATCCGCCTGATGGACCTCGCCGACCCGCAGACGCTGCCGCACAAGATCGAGCGGCTGCTCACCCATCACAACGCGCTGCGCCGCGGTCACGGTATCGCGGAAGTGGATAGCGGCGCGCTGTTGAAGGAGCTCGCCGCAATTGCGCCGCGTGTGCTGCCCTATGCTGACAGCGTGTGGAATCTGCTCGATCACAAGCGCCGCGAAGGCAAGCGCATCCTGTTTGAAGGCGCTCAAGGCGCGTTGCTGGACGTCGATCACGGCACCTACCCTTACGTCACCTCCTCCAACACTGTTGCAGCCCAGGCGGCCACCGGCACCGGCATGGGACCGAGCGCGCTCGGCTACGTACTCGGTATCTGCAAGGCCTACACGACGCGTGTCGGCCAGGGGCCGTTCCCGACCGAACTCACGGACGAAATCGGCGAAACGATCGGTCAGCGCGGCAAGGAATTCGGCGTCAACACCGGGCGTAAACGGCGTTGCGGCTGGTTCGACGCCATGCTGGTACGGCAGACCGTGCGCACCAGCGGCATACATGGCCTTGCACTGACCAAACTCGATATTCTTGACGGCTTTGACACGATCCAAGTCTGCACTGGCTACCGTCTCGACGGCAAGGACATCGACCATCTGCCGGCCGGAGAGGGGGCGCAGGCTCGCATCGAGCCAGTTTATGAAACGATCGAGGGCTGGAAGGAGCCGACGGCCAACGCGCGTTCATGGGCGGCCTTGCCGGCTCAAGCCATCAAATATGTTCGCCGGATTGAGGAACTGGTGGGGTGTCCGGTCGCTCTGTTGTCTACTAGCCCCGAGCGCGAAGACACCATTTTAGTTCAGAACCCTTTCGAGGCTTAACGGGGTGTTACGGGAATGCGTTCAAGGTTAATGTTCGTGCATTGAGGAGACATGGCTGATTATTACCCGCTGATCGCACGCGCTATCTCTGGACTGGACGTCAACGCGCCCGGCGAGCAGCGGCGCGCGCTCTACGAGCGGGCAAGGACGGCTCTGATCGCTCAGCTCCGCGGCGTCGAGCCGCCTTTAAGCGAGTCCGAGATCACCCGCGAGCGGTTGGCGCTGGAAGAGGCTGTGCGCAAGGTCGAGTCCGAGGCTGCCCAACGCGCTCGCGAGGCCTCGCGTAGCGGTGGTTCGCGCTCCGGCGATGCTTTCCGTGCCGCGACGCGCGCTGCGATGAAGTCGCAGGACCCGGCTGCCCCGCCGTCAGCCCGCTCGCGCGTCAACGCGACACCCCAACCGCGCAATCTGCGCGCTGACTCACCCCCATCTGATCCACCCTCATCCGCCAATCCGCCGCCGTCTTGGCGACCTCCCGGGCCGCCGATCCCAATACAGGATGAGCCGCCGCCTGCCCGCGAGCGGCAAAGCCAGGGGCAGCCGCGCCGCAATCTCGAGCCCGATCGCCCGCCGCCGCCGGTTCCGGGTTTTCGAGACGTTACCGCGGATGCTGACGATCTCGGCCGCGCCGCGGCGCAAGCCAATCGCTCGGCCCGCCGCACCTATGCCAATGTGCGATCACAGTCACCCGAATTCGACCGGCTTGAGCCGAGCCTTGAGAATCGCGGTGCGTTCGAGGGAGCGTACCCTTCCAATGAATCGTCCTTCGGCGGTGCCGTGGACGACCAACCGCCGCCCCTGCCGCGTTCGTGGCCGCAGCCTGGTCGCGACAGACCGAAGCGCGTGTTCGGCGGCGGCTTTCCGCTCAAGACTGCGATCGCGGTCGGCCTGGTGTTGATCCTCTCCGGAGCTGGAATTGTCTGGGGTCCGAATGCGGTTTCGGCCGTGCGCGGGCTGTTCGATTCCTCAAACCAAACTGCCGAGGTTGCGAAGCCGGCCACGCCGGGACTGAAGCCGAAGATCGCTGATCGGGTCGGTCAGCCTTCGTTATCCGAAACGATTGCGCCGGTGGCGCAGCGCGTCGTGCTGTATGACGAGGATCCGTCGGATCCCAAGGGCAAGCAGTATGTCGGCTCGGTGGTGTGGCGCACCGAAGAAGTGAAGGGCGCGGCTGGTAACACGCCGGAGATTGCGGTGCGCGCCGAGATCGAAATCCCCGAACGTAAGTTCAAGATGACGATGTCGTTCCGCCGCAACACCGATACCTCGCTGCCCGCCAGTCATACGGCAGAGCTGACCTTTGTGTTGCCGCAGGATTTCGACGGCGGCGGAGTCTCCAACGTCCCTGGCATTCTGATGAAGTCCAACGAACAGTCCCGCGGCACCCCGCTGGCGGGGCTTGCCGTCAAGGTCACCGACGGCTTCTTCCTGGTCGGGTTATCGAACGTCGAGTCCGATCGGGCGCGTAATCTTCAGCTCTTGAAAGAGCGCTCATGGTTTGACGTGCCGCTGGTCTATACGAATCAACGTCGCGCGATCATCGCCATCGAAAAGGGCGCGCCGGGGGATCGTGCGTTTAACGAGGCTTTCACGGCGTGGGGCGAGTAGCGCTTCTTGGACGGTGACTTTGGCGCTGTTATACACGTGAAGCGTGGTTGTTAAGATTCTCCGTCACGTCGGGATATACTCTCTCCGGAAGGTCGCTTTTGATTGAATCAGAGGTGACGAACGCAGGGAATATTCCGCATGACCAGCAGATATCGAAAACGTACCTTTATGCGGTGCGGTCCTCGCCTGCGGGCGAGGCCGTGCTCGTGATATGATGCGACTTGGCCTCGGCGGTCTCCGCTTGGCTCGCCAACGTGCGATGCTCTGGCCCGATCTGCTCGGCCGCGTTGTCGAGCAACTCGCGCAAGTGCGCGACATATTCGGCGCCAAACTTCTGCGGCGGAATCTGACTCATGCAATGCCCCTCCCCATCGACATGATCTCCAAAGTAAAGCCAGTTTCCGATGCGATCATGCAAGACGCTTGAGCAGAGAAAGTGGCGGCGCAATGGGGCGGAGTTGCGTCTTGGGCAGGGAGATGTCAGGGCAGACCGCAGCGTTGTTCCGATACGAAGCCACTGATGATTACATGTGAGCAACGAATGATGGAATGATGTGCGAAGGCGCCATGATGGAACAGGAGACCTCATCACGATCGTGCGCGGCCGCGTGACGTAGCTTGCGAAAATTGCCGGGAGAGCCCATGTGAAAGCCATGAGATCCACGCCGAACGACGATTTTTATTTCCGCGACACCTCCCGATCCCGGGGATCGGCACGTGCAAAGATCATCGATCAGGACGGTCGTGAAATTCCTGCGGGCGCCGATGGTTTCGAGGCCGGCGCATTCGGGGCATTTAAGCAAGGCGCCTCGGCATCCGGCGGTTTTGAATTCATCGCGGCATTTCAGCCGCTCACCCGCGAGCAGCGGTTGGCACGGCTGGACGCGATCGCGAAGCTGCTTGACGTTGCTTTCGTCGTTCCAGGAACGAACATCCGCTACGGCATCGATGGCTTGATCGGGCTGGTGCCGGTGATCGGCGACGTCATAACCACGGCGTTCTCACTATGGCTTGTGCGAGAAGCGCGGGCGCTTGGTGCGCCCTGGCACATCACCGCGCGGATGTTGAGCAACGTCGCGGTTGACGGGGCGGTCGGATTGGTGCCCGTGGCCGGCGATGCCTTCGACGTGATGTTTCGCGCCAACGTGCGCAACGTGCGGATGTTCAGGCGCTGGCTCGAGCGGCAGCCACGTTAGAGCACGAGCCCGACTCGAAGCGCCGCGCGAACGCACAGAGGAAACCGGTCCTGAGAAGATCCGTGCTTAGTCAAAACATCAAAACGAGAGCCCGATTCAATTCCGTTTGAGTCAGGTGAATCAGACTCCGGGGTCTGATTCACCAATCTTCACGCAGCGTCCTTCGAAGCGCTTGTTTCCGCGGATGCCGTCTCGGATTCGCGGCGAGGCAGCGGAAAATCGCGGCTGTCATAGAGCGAGCGGATACCGTTCTGATCGAAGCGAGCTTCGTCCACCTGAAGATACGCGCCGTTCAGTGAGTCGGCCGGTAATTCCTCGATTGCGAAACGTACGGCGTCGGCCGCGGTATCGAAACGGCGGTAGGTAAAACCGGCACGCCTTTTCTTGCGAACCGCGGCGGGAAACAGTTCGGCGGATTTCTTGAAGCTGAAGGCCATGGCGGAACCTCTACAAATTCGTGTACGCAACGGATCAATGCACTGGCACCGGCCACCCCTGGCCGCTGAGCATCGGCATGTCATGATGAACAGTTATATAGGTGCGCGGGGTAGAAATTGCGACCTTTTAAGGCCGGGATAATGAATCCGGGGTCCAAAACCAGAATTTCGATAAAAAGCTCGGCAATCTACTAAGATGGCCCCGGGGCGAGCTGTTTATTCGCCCCGTCGGGTCAGATTGGAGTGTCCACCCAAAGCTGGGACCCATCGTGGCGCGAGAAGGGTGGAATTCGAGGTAGTCGCCGCCGCTATTTCGGCTCGAGTTTAACGGCGGCCGAATTGATGCAGTAACGCAAACCGGTGGGTCCAGGACCGTCATTGAAGACATGGCCGAGATGACCGCTGCATCTCGAGCAAAGCACCTCGGTTCGGATCATGCCGTGGCTGGTGTCGTGCTCCTCATCAATATGGCTTTTGACCGCGGGCGCGGTGAAGCTCGGCCAGCCGCACCCCGAATCGAACTTGGCGTCGGATTCGAACAGCGTCTGCCCGCATCCGGCGCAGACATAGGTACCTGTGCGGCGCTCGTGTTCGTATTCGCCGGAGAACGGCTGCTCGGTCGCCTTCTCGCGCAGAACCGCATATTGCATCGGCGTCAGTTCCTTGCGCCATTCGCTGTCGCTCTTCGTGATTTTGGCTGGCATTGTCCTGCTGTCTGGCATGACTCCTCCTCTGTTTTTCAGTTCGTGTTCCTGGCGTTGCCGACCAGCGTTGGCTTCTGGAGATAGTTGGGTGCGAAAACCTTCTGCAAATTCCGGATCTTCGGAAGGTCATGAGATGCAATATAGGGTTGGTCGGGATGCAGTGTCAGGTAATCCTGATGATAGGTCTCGGCCGGAAAAAATCCCTGCAGCGTTCCAACCCTGGTCACGATCGGCTTGTTGTAGACCCAGGCGGCGTTGAGTTGGGCGATATAGGTATCAGCGACTTTCTTCTGCTCGTCGTTGAGCGCGAAAATCTCCGAGCGATATTGTGTGCCGGTGTCCGGCCCCTGGCGGTTGAGCTGGGTCGGATCGTGCGCCACCGAGAAGAATATTTGCAGTATTTTTCCGTAGCTGATCCGCTTCGGATCGAACTTGATCTCGACCGATTCCGCGTGTCCCGTGGTGCCAGTGCTCACCAGTTCGTATTCGGCGGTTTTCCTCGCGCCGCCGGCATAACCCGAGACCGCGTTGACCACGCCGGCGGTGTGCTGGAACACCCCCTGCACGCCCCAGAAGCAGCCGCCGGCGATGACCGCGGTCTGGATGCCGTCGGCAGCCTTCACATCCAGGGCCGGCGGCGGAATGATCACGGCGTCTTCGGCGCGGGATGCTCCGGAAAGGAGCCCCGACAGCGCAACTGCGCCAACGACAGTAGCGGCGACGAAGGCATTACGGCCGAACGGATTGCGGGTCATGCGTGAGTCCTTGGCACGGTTGAAAGGTATGCCGCACAACAGCGCCGCTTTCGCAGCATACGCGTTCAAGATACTTGGAGATGGCCGGTTTGGTTACTGGTCGTTATGTCTTGGCAGGCCACGAATCCGTGAGCGGCGTCCTTTGGGTGATGGCCGGCGGTATAGCGCTTTCGAGCGAAGTGGATACCGGTTCGCGTGAAAGGCTCCAACGCGGGAAGCAGGCACGACTCGCTTCTTCGCTACAGCTACTTGAAGCGCGGCCGTTTTGCGTCGGCTCGGCGGAAACGCACCCCCTCCTTGTCGCCAAGACGCGTTGCGACGTAGCCGGCTTCGATGCAGGCTTCACGTTGCGGCATCCGTTCCTTCGCCGCACGTGTTGTATCCCACCACGACGCGCGCTGCGCCGCTCGCGGGAGATCGTCTTCGATAATTTGCTCGATCTGCGCGAAGCTCAGGACGAATTCGATCTGCGTCTGTTGTTTCAGGTAATCGCGCAACGCATCGTAGTTCGGCACCTTATTACGTCCTGAGATATTTCTTCATTTCCGCGCGCAGGCCCTCGCGAAGGTCGGGGCGCGCCATCCCGTAAGCGATATTGGCGCGCAGAAAACCCGCTCGCGAGCCGCAGTCGTGGCGCTCGCCAGCGAATTCGAGGCCATGGAAGGCTTGCGATTTCGACAGGCCGATCATGGCGTCGGTGAGCTGGATTTCGCCGCCGGCGCCGCGTTCCTGGCTTCCGAGAATTTCGAAGATCTCGGGCTGGAGAATGTAGCGCCCGGTGATGGAAAGGTTAGAGGGGGCTGTGCCCTTCGGCGGCTTCTCCACCATGCCCTCGATCTCGAAGGTATTGCCACTGCGCTTGCCGACGCCGCAGATCCCGTAATTGTGGGTCATGTCGTCGGGCACCGCTTCCACCGCGACAATGTTGGATTTTGGTCCGAGATTCTCCGCGGCCTGCATCATTTGCTTGAGGCAGCCCGGCGTGTTCAGCACCAGTTCGTCCGGCAGCACCACCGCGAAAGGCTCCGCGCCGACGATGTCGCGGGCGCACCACACCGCGTGGCCAAGCCCGAGCGGCGCCTGTTGTCGGGTAAAACTCACCGCGCCCGCTTCGGCCTGGAATTGAGCCAGCAGATCCATCTCGGTCTTTTTGCCGCGCGCCTTCAGCGTTTCGTCCAGTTCGAACTGGCGGTCGAAATGATCCTCGATTGCGCTCTTGTTGCGGCCGGTCACGAACACGAAATGCTCGATGCCGGCTTCCCTGGCTTCGTCGAACACGTATTGGATCAACGGCCGATCGACAATCGTGAGCATTTCTTTCGGTATGGCCTTGGTGGCAGGAAGAACGCGGGTGCCGAGGCCGGCAACCGGAAAAACGGCTTTGCGGATTTTCATATCGATTCTGTGGGTTGTTTTGCAGGCGGGATGATACGATCAGTTGATACGTTGTTAGCCGGTTTTGCAGCTGGGAACAAAGATGGATATGTGGTTGCTGCCGGTGGCCCTGTGGGGAAGCATCATAAGATGCGGTGAATGTGTTCCTCTGTTCCCTGTCAGGTGCTCTGCCCTTCAAGCGGAGTTCCGTCGGCCCATGAACCGATTAGGTTCAAGCTGTGGCCGACTGTCCCCGGCAGGCAGGAAAAAGATACGCTGTTAAGCCGATGGAAACCGTGACAGGGCCTCCTGAGATCAGGATACTCCATCAAATATAGGTCAGATAAAGGTCCGGAATGGTTGCGACTGTGATGCAAGGATGGATGCGCGGAATAGGTATGGCGGCCGTTTTAGCGCTAGCAGTGCTTGTGCCGCCAGGCGAGGCGCGCGCCCAGGCATCGAATGGCAACGGCATCCAGGGTTTTCTTGACAACCTTTTCACCGGGTCGGTCGAGAATGGCGGGCAGGGCGCGTCCCTGCCGCCGCGCGGCGGATCGGAGCAGCTTCAGCCCGCCCCGAAGCAGGCCGCAGGTTCGGAGGCGTTGCCCTGGAGCGGCGAGGACGGCGCGTCCGGTCATCCGCTGATGACTGCGAGCGCGATTCGTCAAGCCGCGGCGAATTTCCAGAACTGCGTTGCGGCCATGTGGCCCGACGCGGCGCGACGTCACGTTACGCGTGAAAATTTCGAGCGCTTCACTGCGGGACTGTCGCCCGATCTCCGCATCATGGACCTGATGGACTCGCAGCCGGAATTCACCAAGGCGATCTGGGATTATCTCGATATCCTGGTCAACGATGCGCGGCTCGCGCGTGGCCGCGAAGTCCTCGCGAGCTACAAGCGCCAGTTCGACGCGGCGGAGAAGGCCTATGGTGTTGACCGTTACGCCATCGCGGCGATCTGGGGCATCGAGTCGAATTATTCGACGCGGATAGGTGATCGCAGCGTGCTGCAATCGACTGCGACGCTGGCGTGCATCGGCCGCCGCCAGACATATTTCCGGGACGAGTTTCTGGCCGCGCTTGAGATCCTCAATCGGGGCGATCTGCGACCGGAGCAGATGCACGGCTCATGGGCGGGCGCGTTCGGCCCGACGCAGTTCATGCCGACGGCATTCAAACGTTACGCGGTTGATGGCGACGGCGATGGCCGACGCGACGTGGTCGACGATCCCGCCGACCTGATCGCATCCACCGCCAACAACCTGAAGAAAGACGGTTGGCAGACCGGCAGGGCTTGGGGTTACGAAGTGGTCGTTCCTAAAAACTTCGACTACATGCTGGCGGACAGCGCCAAAGCGATGACGCTTGCACAGTGGGAGCATCTCGGCATCCGGCGTGCCGGCAACAAGGCGTTCCCGTATTCCTCCGACCGCGCCTATCTGCTTGCGCCCGCTGGCGCTGGGGGACCGGGTTTTCTGATGTTGCAGAATTTCCGGGTCTTCATGAAGTACAACCCGGCGGAGGCCTATGCGCTGGCGATCGGCCACTTTGCCGATCGGTTGCGCGGCGGGGAACCCTTCGTGCAGCCGTGGCCACGGCAGGAGCGGGTGCTATCCCGTGCCGAGCGGCTCGAGTTACAGCAGCTATTGGTCCGGCAGGGCTTTTATCGCGGAACTCCCGACGGCCAGATCGGTAGCCAGACGCGGGAGGCACTGCGCGGCTTTCAGGCTTCTGTCGGGGCGCCTGCCGATGGTTTTGCATCGTCCGACGCGCTGGAACGGTTGCGGCGGCGGTAGGGCCTGGCCGAGCATCAAGGTAATACCCAGGGAATGGCGTACTGCGTACTTGAAGCCGCAAGCTTACACCCCGCTTTTGGCGTGAAAATCGCCCGCTTGCGGCCCGATTTCGTTATTATGGCATTGTCAGGCTTTCCTTTGCGATTGAGCGTATGTCCGGACCCAAATCGCTGCTTCGCCGACTAACCCAACGCGGACCATGGATCGCGCTGGCGGTCGTTGTTGTGACGCTGGCCGCCGCGCCTGCGTCGGCGCAGTTTTTCAACTTCGGTTTTGACCGCCCGGCGTCAGCCCCGGCGCGTCGCGGCGGAGGTGGGGGCGGAGGCTGGTTCGGCTCGGACAATCCTTTCTTCGCACCCTTTCAACAACCGCCGCCAAGGCAACAACAACAACAGCAGCAGCGGCCAGCCGAAAATAATTCACACGCGCCACCGTCTGAAAAGCGGGACACGGTGCCCGAGCGTAATGTGCTGGTGCTCGGCGACGCCATGGCCGACTGGCTTGCTTATGGCCTCGAGGATGCTCTCAGCGAGACGCCCGACATGGGCGTGATCCGCAAGCATAAGACGGTTTCCGGCCTCATTCGCTATCAGCCGAAGGGCGAGCCCGCGGATTGGGCGGCCGCGGCGAAAGCCATTCTTGCGACCGAAAGACCGGATGCCATCGTGGTGATGCTCGGGTTGCACGATCGCACGTCGATTCGCGAAGTGCCGGAAAAGGACAAGAGCGGCAAGACGGACGACAAAGCTGACGACAAGAAAAAGGCCGATGCTGACAAGAAGGAGGGAGCCAAGAACGACAAGACGGATGAAGCCGCCACCGAGTCCGACGGAAAGCCGGCCGATTCCGAACTATCTCCGGACGAGGCCGTCGGCGATCAGTCCGCCATTGCCAAGGAGAAAAGCGCACGTTCGCCCAACGGAGTTGCCGAGTTCCGCAGCGATCGCTGGGCCGACCTCTACAGCAAAAAGATCGACGAAATGATCACGGTGCTCAAGTCGAAGGGCGTGCCGGTGTTCTGGGTCGCCTTGCCTGCTTTGCGCGGTACAAAATCAACTGCCGAGATGCTGTTCCTCAACTCGCTTTATCGGGATGCTGCGGGTAAGGCGGGTATCACATACGTCGATATCTGGGACGGGTTCGTCGACGAGGCTGGCCGTTATATCCAACAGGGGCCGGATTTCGAAGGTCAGACCCGCCGTCTGCGCTCATACGACGGCGTATTCTTCACCAGGGCGGGCGCGCGCAAGCTCGCCCATTATGTCGAGCGTGAGATCACGCGCGTGCTGGCGGCGCGGTCGGGGCCGGTCGCAATCCCCACTGAGCCTGGTACGCCCGACACCGACATTAAACCGGGGCAGCCGGCGCCGCGTCCGCTGGCTGGACCGATCGTGCCATTGGTGGCCTCCTCATTCGGGACCGACCAGTTGCTCGGTGGTCCCGGCAGCCGCCCCGCGGCGATCGACGCGCTGGCTGCGCGAACGCTGGTGAGGGGCGAACCGTTATCCGCGCCCGCCGGGCGTGCCGACGATTTCGTCTGGCCGCGGCGCGAGGTCGGCCTTGAACCAGCCAAGGGCGATGTGCCGGTTGCCGGGGCATCGGAGGGTAACAACGCCGCTTCGGCCACGAAGCCGAACAAGCCGCGACCCGTTTCTTCCGCTCAGCAAGCGCAGTCGAACGGATCGTCGGGAGCCCGCGCCTTCTCGCCTGCGCAGGCGGGAAGATCGCAAGCGCCGTCACGTCCGCCTGCTGCTTTCGGACTGCCAGGATTCTTTTCGGATCTGTTCTCGCGATAGTTGCCGAATCGGCCCGACGTTTCGATTCATGACTGCGCTGACAAAAGGAAAGCAATCAGAAGGCAACTATATTTTTTGTTTGATGCGTTGTTTCGCGCACATTCGCTTCATGCGAGCACGATAAGGTTCGCTGCGGTCTTATTCTCCCAGCTGTGCCCTGTAGTCGTCGAGTACGCCTTGCACGCGGTAGCAACTCGTTGCGTCAGGCGTGAAGCTCACCCACTTTTTCTCCGCCTCAACGAACACCTGCGAATTCTTTTTGCCGTGCGCGTCGCCGGTTGCCATGTTTTCCTTGTCGGATTTCGAAAGATAGGGATCGAGCGCTCTCAGAAGATACTCAGCTTGACCGGGCGTAATCAGGTTCTGTTCCTCGCAACGCGCGGCAGCGGCGAAGAATGAGCCGGCGCTAACGGCGACATAGCGGGACATTGCCTGTGCAGGTGCGATCGGAAGGATGACGATCAAGAAAACCACCCAACGCGATGTCGCCACTTCGCCGCCCCCCACTTTGTCATGACAGTAACGTGCGGAGGACGGCGATCAATTCACAGATTGTCACTGTGCACGGTTTACGTTCGGCGTGTGGATGATTGGCGATGCATGCCTACAAATTGGCCAATTCCAAGATGAGATCGGTTGCCGGGGCGGCCTTGATAACGACCAGAAATGATGCCGCCGAATAACAAGCCGCGCGGCTCATCGTGGCAGCGTGGTAGATCCCATAAGCATCTGGTCGATGGCGCGAGCACACAGGCGCCCCTCGCGGATCGCCCATACGACCAGCGATTGGCCGCGGCGCATGTCGCCGGCCGAGAACACTTTTGGTAGCGAGGTTTGAAAGTCCTGCGTATTGGCGCAGACGTTGCCACGCTGGTCGAGGTCGAGGCCGAGCGTCTTGAGCAGACCCTCGTGCACCGGATGCACAAAGCCCATCGCCAGCAGCACGAGATCGGCTTCCAGCGCGAAGTCACTGCCTGCGATCGGCTGAAACTTGCTGTCGACATGTGCGCAGTGCAGCTTGGTCACCTTGCCGTCGATGCCGGAAAATTTCTGAGTCAGGACCGCGTAGTCGCGCTTGGCGCCCTCGGCCTGACTCGACGATGTGCGCATCTTCAAGGGCCAGTTGGGCCAGGTCAGCGCCTTGTTCTCATGCTCCGGCGGCGCCGGCATGATTTCGAGCTGAGTCACCGATTTAGCGCCCTGCCGGAACGAGGTGCCAATGCAGTCCGAGCCGGTGTCGCCGCCGCCAATCACCACCACGTTCTTTCCGGTCGCGAAGATGTCCGGCGCTTCGAACTTTTCGTTGCCATTGCGACGATTCTGCTGCGGCAGGAAATCCATCGCGAAGTGAATGCCGTCGAGATCGCGGCCGGGGATCGGCAGATCGCGTGGCGCTTCCGCGCCGCCAGTCAAAGCCACCGCGTCATAATCTCCGACGAGCTGCGCCGGATCGATCGCGTCGGCCGCGCTGCCGCCGACCGGCTTGCCGTAGTGGAAGATCACGCCCTCGGCCTGCATCTGCGCCAGGCGGCGATCAATGATGTGTTTTTCCATCTTGAAGTCGGGAATGCCGTAGCGCAGCAGCCCGCCGGCCTTTGCGTTCTTCTCGTAGACATGCACTTCGTGGCCGGCGCGCGCGAGCTGCTGCGCGCAAGCAAGGCCGGCCGGGCCGGAGCCGACCACGGCGACTTTCTTGCCGGTCATTTGCGCCGTGACCTCCGGCTTCAGCCAGCCATTGTCCCAGGCGCGGTCGACGATGGCGCATTCGATCGTCTTGATGGTGACGGGATTGTCGTCGATGTTTAGCGTGCAGGAGGCTTCGCACGGTGCCGGACAAATGCGACCCGTGAACTCCGGAAAGTTATTGGTGGAGTGAAGCGTTCGCGAGGCTTCCTCCCAATTGCCCTGATAGACGAGGTCGTTGAAGTCGGGGATCTGGTTGTTGACCGGGCAGCCGGATGTGCCCGGCGCGACCGAGCCGGTGCCGTGACAATAGGGGATGCCGCAGTTCATGCAGCGCGCAGCCTGGTCGCGCGTCTCTTTCTCGGATAGCGGGATCACGAACTCCTTGAAGTTCTTCACACGCTCGCTGACCGGCGCATATTTGCGGTCGTTGCGGTCAATCTCGAGAAAACCTGTAATTTTACCCACGGCTGTTCACACTCACGGTAGAAAAAAGGGAAAGAAGTACCTGTAACTAAACCCGATCACTGCACCCAGAACCAACATCCATGGCTCCAGCGTACCGTTGACGAGATAAGCTGCGAGAGGCACTGCCAGCGCAACTGTTAACGACAGCAGCCGATGTACGGTCGCGAGTTGCTTTTGCCACGCCATTCAACCTACGCCCCGATCGCGATCTTCGGTTCGGCGTCGGCGTCGGTCTTCATTTCCTTCAGCGCGCGGCGGTATTCCACCGGCATGACCTTGCGGAATTTCGGCAAGTAGGCCTTCCAGTTCGCGAGAATATCTTCGGCGCGTTTCGAGCCGGTGAGCTTGGCGTGGCGCATGATCAGAACGTGCAGCCGCTCGACATCGGAGCTCAGCAGATTCTGGAACACATCGACGCGTCCGTGCGCCTCGAGGTCGCCGCTGTGATGATAGGTGCCGGCATTGATCATCTCTTCCGACAGCACCGGCTCGAGATCGACCATCGCGAGATTGCAGAGCTTCGGGAAATCGCCCGCCTCGTCGAGCACGTAGGCGACGCCGCCGGACATGCCGGCCGCGAAGTTGCGTCCGGTCTTGCCCAGCACGACGACGATGCCGCCGGTCATGTATTCGCAGCAATGATCGCCGGCGCCCTCGACGACCGCGACCGCGCCGGAGTTGCGCACGGCGAAGCGCTCGCCGGCGACGCCTCGGAAGTAGCACTCGCCCTCGATCGCGCCGTACATCACGGTGTTGCCGACGATGATCGACTCTTCCGGGACGATGCCGGAGTTTGCAGGCGGCCGCACGATGATTCGTCCGCCGGAAAGGCCCTTGCCGACATAGTCGTTGCCTTCGCCCTCGAGGTCGAAGGTGATTCCGCGCCCGAGCCACGCTCCGAACGCCTGTCCCGCGGTGCCCTTGAGGTGGACCTGGATGGTGTCGAGTGGCAGGCCGGCATGGCCGTAAATCTTCGCGACAGTGCCCGACAGCATCGCGCCGGCTGAACGGTCGGTGTTGTTGATCGTGGTCTCGATCGTCACTGGTGCGCCACGGTCAAGCGCCGGCTTCGCCTGCGCGATCAGCTTGCGGTCCAGCACCTTGTCGAGATGATGGTTCTGCTCCTCGGCGTGATAGACCTTTTGACCCGGCGCTTCCTTCTGCCGGTAAAACAGCTTCGAGAAGTCGAGCCCCTTGGCTTTCCAGTGTGTCACCAGCGCGCTCTGGTCGAGCATTTGCACCTGGCCGATCATTTCGTTGAAGGTGCGATAGCCGAGCTCGGCCATGATCTCGCGCACCTCCTCGGCGACAAAGAAGAAGAAGTTGATGACGTGCTCGGGCTGGCCGGTGAAGCGCTTGCGCAGTACCGGATCCTGAGTCGCGACGCCGACCGGACAGGTGTTGAGATGACACTTACGCATCATGATGCAGCCGGCGGCGATCAGTGGCGCGGTGGCGAAACCGAATTCGTCGGCCCCGAGCAGCGCGCCGATCACGACGTCGCGGCCGGTGCGGAAGCCGCCGTCGACCTGTACGGCGACGCGCGAGCGCAGCTTCTCCCGCACCAGTGTCTGGTGGGTTTCGGCAAGCCCGATCTCCCACGGCGAACCGGCGTGCTTGATCGAAGTTAGCGGCGAGGCGCCGGTGCCGCCCTCGAAGCCGGCGATGGTGACATGATCGGCGCGGGCCTTGGCAACGCCGGCGGCGACCGTGCCGACGCCGATCTCGGAGACGAGCTTCACCGAAACCAGACTGTCCGGATTGACGTTCTTCAGGTCGTAGATGAGCTGTGCGAGGTCCTCGATCGAATAGATGTCGTGATGCGGCGGCGGCGAGATCAGGCCGACGCCCGGCGTTGAATGGCGCACGCGCGCGATGGTTGCGTTGACCTTGTGGCCGGGCAACTGTCCGCCTTCGCCGGGCTTTGCGCCCTGCGCCATCTTGATCTGCATCATATCCGAGTTGACCAGATACTCCGTGGTGACGCCGAAGCGCCCCGAGGCGACCTGCTTGATCGCCGAGCGCATCGAGTCGCCGTTTGGCATCGGCTTGAAGCGGTCGGCTTCCTCGCCTCCTTCGCCAGTATTCGACCTGCCGCCGATCCGGTTCATCGCGATCGCGAGCGTGGTATGAGCTTCACGCGAGATCGAGCCGAAGCTCATGGCGCCGGTCGCAAAGCGCTTGACGATTTCCTTTGCCGGCTCGACCTCGTCGAGGGCGACGGGTTTGCGCTGGTCGTCTTCCGCGGTTTTGAACCGGAACAGGCCGCGCAGCGTCAGCAGGCGTTCGGACTGTTCATTGAGTGTCTTTGCGAACGCGCGATAGCGCTCCTGCGAATTGCCGCGCACCGCGTGCTGCAGGTTGGATACCGACTCGGCAGTCCATGCGTGATCCTCGCCCCGGGTGCGGTAGGCGTATTCGCCACCGACATCGAGTGCGGTCTTATAGATTTGCACGTCACCGAACGCATCGGCATGACGTCGCACGGTTTCTTCCGCGATTTCGCTGAGGCCTACGCCTTCGATGCGGCTGTGCGTGCCGGCGAAATACTTTGCGATGAATTCGGCCTTCAACCCCACGGCGTCGAAGATCTGCGCGCCGCAATAGGATTGATAGGTCGAGATGCCCATCTTTGACATCACCTTGAGCATGCCCTTGCCGATGGACTTGATGTAACGCTTGACGATTTCCTTGTCGTCAAGGCTGCCTGGCAGGCGTTCCCTCATCGCTATGATGGTCTCGAACGCCAAATAGGGGTTGATCGCCTCCGCGCCGTAACCGGCGAGACAGGCGAAGTGGTGAACTTCGCGCGGTTCGCCGGATTCGATGACGAGGCCGACCGAGGTGCGCAAGCCGACGCGGATCAGATGATGATGCACGGCGGCGCAGGCGAGCAGCGAGGGAATCGGAATCCGGTCGATGCCAATCAGACGGTCGGACAGGATGATGATGTTGACGCCTTCGCGGACTGCGGCTTCTGCGCACGCGCAAAGTGCGTCCAGCACCTGCTCCAGGCCGTCGGCGCCAACGCTGGCGTGGAACGTGATATCGAGGGTGCGCGAGACGAAGTGCGACTCCGCGACATCGGAGATCGAGCGGATCTTCTCAAGGTCGGCGTCAGTGAGGATCGGCTGCCGCACCTCGAGCCGTTTGGTCGAGGCGAGACCTTCGATATCGAACAGGTTCGGCCGCGGTCCGATGATTGAGACGAGACTCATCACCAGTTCCTCGCGAATGGGGTCGATCGGAGGGTTGGTGACCTGTGCAAAGTTCTGCTTGAAGTAGGTAAAAAGCTGCTTGGGACGGTCGGACAGCGCCGAGATCGGCGTGTCGTTGCCCATCGAGCCCGACGCTTCCTCGCCGATGGACGCCATCGGCGTCAAAAGGATGTTGATATCTTCCTGCGAATAGCCGAATGCCTGCTGACGATCCAGCAATGGCAGGTTCGAACGGGCGGTTTTTGCTGGCGCGTCCGGCAGGTTCTCGACCTGTATTTGGGTGCGGCCAAGCCACGCCCTGTATGGATGGCTGTTCGCCAATGTGGCCTTGATCTCATCGTCAGGAATAAGGCGTCCCTGCTCGAGGTCTACCAGCAGCATTTTGCCCGGCTGTAGCCGCCACTTGGTGATGATTTGATCTTCCGGAATCTTGAGCACGCCCATCTCGGACGCCATCACGATGCGGTCATCGCTGGTGACCAGATAGCGCGCCGGACGCAGGCCATTGCGGTCGAGCGTCGCGCCGATCTGGCGGCCGTCGGTGAAGGCGATCGCCGCCGGACCGTCCCACGGCTCCATCAGTGCCGCATGATATTCATAGAAGGCGCGTCGCTCTTCATCCATCAGGGGATTGCCCGCCCACGCCTCGGGGATCATCATCATGACCGCGTGCACGAGCGAATAGCCGCCCTGCACCAGGAATTCGAGGCTATTGTCGAAACAAGCCGTGTCGGACTGGCCTTCGTAGGAGATCGGCCACAGCCGGCTGATGTCCTTGCCGTACAAATCGGAATGTACCGACGCCTGCCGCGCCGCCATCCAGTTGACGTTACCGCGCAACGTGTTGATCTCGCCGTTGTGCGCGACCATGCGATAGGGATGGGCCAACGACCAGGTGGGAAAGGTGTTGGTGGAGAAGCGCTGATGTACAAGCGCCAATGCTGATTCGAAATCCGGCTCGTGCAGGTCGGGATAGTAGCTGCCGAGCTGGTCGGCGAGAAACATTCCCTTGTAGATCACGGTGCGGCACGACATCGACACCGGATAATAGCCGGCGAGACCGCGCTCGCGGCGTTCGAAGATCGCCTGCGAGATTGACTTACGTAGGATGTAGAGCCGTCGTTCGAACTCGTCCTCGGTCGCGGCGGTGCCGTTGCGGCCAATGAACACCTGCATGTTGGCAGGTTCGGTCGGCTTCACGGTGTCACCGAGCGAGGAGTTGTCGGTGGGCACCTCGCGCCAGCCGAGCAGGGTCAGGCCTTCGGCCTTGATCTGATCGGCGATGATGCTCCGGATGATCTCGCGCCAGGCGGCTTCGCGCGGCATGAACAGCGCGCCGACGGCGTATTCTCCGGCCCTTGGCAGCGTGAAACCAAGTTCCGTTGCCTTTCGTGCAAAAAAGACGTGCGGAATCTGTACGAGTATGCCCGCTCCGTCTCCGGCGCGCGGATCGGCGCCGACTGCGCCGCGATGTTCGAGGTTGCAAAGAATGCTGATCGCGTCGGAAACGATCTGGTGCGACTTCCTGCCTTTGATGTTGGCGATGAAACCGACGCCGCAGGAATCCTTTTCCAGGGCGAGGTCGTAGAAGCCTTCTGCCGGCGGCCGCCAAGTATGTTCATAGACCGCCTGCTGATGCGCAGGTTCAAGCGGTTTCGTAACCGAAGCCGCTGTCAATGGTTCCAGTCCGGTGTTCTCCCGCTCGAACGATGGCGCGCTCATCTTAACTCCAGTACCCTTTCCCGGCCGGGATTTTCCATTCCGAAACGTCATCTGCGTCTTGGCGCCCCGTCGACGGTCGTGGCACCGATCGACAACTTTGGAGCACCACCCATACGCCGAGAGCCGAAGTTTTAGAGTTCAAACCAGGGCGCTCAAATCCCCGGCAGACTATGGCTCGTCATGCCCGACCGCTTCGGAGGACCGCATTTCGCGGCAAGAGCTCTGCCAAGCCGATCGTCGAAACGCCGACAGTCGAGAATTAAGACAGTGTTGCTGTCCTAACTGTGACATTGCCAAATTTTTCTCTAACACACAAGCGTCTGAAAGTCCCTGATTGCGTGGCGGATGTGCGGCACGGCGCCCCGAATTTGCAGCAAACACGCCCTGGTCTCAAGGACTGCCCGATTCGGTGCCGAGATCGCTCCGCGGTGAAGTTGCGCCGGAGCGGCCATTGACGTTCAGGCCCAGGTGCCGGCAACGTCCGAATTCGACTGCCCGACCAGGCGCGGATGACCAAAACGGGTTATCCACCATCGGCAAAATGCCGGGGCCGCGCAAAAAACGCCCCGGTCTTGCCGGGGCGCTGCGGTTTCTAATGACCCGAGGGTCGAAACGATCAGATCAGGCTGCCGCCTTTTCGACCGCCGGTGCGGCGGGCGTGCTGGTCGAGATCGGAATGCTGCGGGGCTTCTTGGCCTCCGGAATCTCGCGAACGAGATCGACATGCAGCAACCCGTTCTCCAGCGAGGCGTTCTTCACCTGAACGTAATCGGCCAGCTGGAATGCGCGTTCGAAGGCGCGGGCCGCGATGCCGCGATACAGCACCTCGGATTTTTCCTTGCCATTCTCATTGGCGACCTTCTCGCCTTTGATCGTCAGCGTGTTTTCCTTCGCGACGATGGAGAGCTCGTTCGGGGCAAAGCCGGAGACAGCGACGCTGATACGGTACGCATTCTCGCCGGTACGCTCGATGTTGTAAGGCGGATAGCCTGGCGCGTCGCCATTGACCTGATCGAGCAGATTGAAGAGCCGGTCAAATCCGACAGTGGAACGGTAAAACGGGGCGAGATCGAAAGTACGCATGGTTCAGTCCTCCATTGAGCGACATCATAAGAACCCGCCCGCCAATCGGGCCGGGCTTTCGTCTGTGTGCAGCCTGATGATCTGTTTCGGACCACTGGTAGCGGCCTGCACGAAAGTGATATGGGAGGGAATTCAGGCACGTTCAAGAGGCGGGGAATACGCCTGCTTCCAGCTGTCCCGCTCTTTCGGGCTTCTTCTCCAGCCGGTTCGGTCATGAGGCTTGTTTCAATCCCCGCAAATCCGGTTCCGGAGAATTGCGTTAGCGGCACCGTGAGAACCTCTGACGGGGTCGAGTTGCGCTTCGCGCGCTGGCCGCCGACGCAAGGGCGTAAGGGGACCGTCTGCGTATTTGCCGGACGCGGCGAGCAGATCGAAAAATACTTCGAGACCGTACGCGACCTGCGCGACCGGGGATTCGCGGTGGCGATGATCGACTGGCGCGGGCAGGGGCATTCGTCGCGGCAGTTGCTCGATCCGCGCAAGGGATACGTGCGCCGTTTCTCCGACTACGAAATCGACGTTCGTGCCTTCGTAAAACAGGTGGTGCTGCCGGATTGTCCGCCGCCATACTTTGCACTGGGGCATTCGATGGGGGGCGCAGTGCTGCTGCGGGTGGCGCGCGCCGGCAAGCGCTGGTTCGACCGCATCGTGCTGTCGGCGCCGATGATTGACCTGCCGGGACATCGCAATTCGCTCCCAGCGCGCGCGCTGTTGCGTGCGATGCGACTATTCGGGCAGGGCGGCCGCTACGTTCCCGGCGGAAGCGACCAACTCACCGGCGTTGCCAGTTTCGTCGGCAATCCCTTGACCAGCGATCCCGTGCGGTTCGCCCGCAATGTCGCAATTCTTGAGGAGGACCCCACGCTGGGAATTGCTTCTCCGACAGTGGCGTGGGCCGACACAGCCTTCCAGACGATGCACGATTTTCGCGCCGCAAGTTACCCGTCACAGATCCGTCAGCCGTTGCTGTTGATCGCGGCCGGCAACGACGCCATCGTCTCCACTCCGGCTATCGAGGAGTTTGCCTACCATCTACGCAGCGGGTTGCACCTCGTCATCGCCGGATCGAAGCATGAAATCCTGCAGGAACAGGGTCGCTACCGTGCCCAGTTCTGGGCCGCCTTCGACGCCTTCGTGCCTGGCACGCCGCTGTTCTAGTGTCCGATTCAACTGCGTGAATCAAACTCTAGCAATTCAGCAACTTCAGCGCGGCCTCGTGGACGCGGCGGTCGCCAGCGGCGACGACACGACCGCCGCCCTGTGCCGGCTTTCCTTCCCATGTTGTGATGACCCCGCCAGCCCCGGTAATGATCGGTATCAACGCCGCGATGTCATAAGGTTTCAGTTCCGTCTCAATGACGAGATCGAGATGGCCCGCGGCCAGCATGCAGTAGGAATAGCAGTCGCCGCCGTAGCGGGTCAGCCGCACCTCGGCTTCGACTTTGCTGAATGCTGCGCGATCGTCGGGATTCATCAGGAGGGGACTTGTCGTGAACGAAGTTGCCTCTTGAAGTGACGGGCATCGCCGCACCGCAAGTTTGCGCCCGTCCGACGGTCCTCGATAGCGAGAGGAGCGGTTGTCGCCGCTGAACCGCTCACCGATGTAGGGTTGATGCATCATGCCGAACACGGGCATTCCACGATGAAGCAGTGCGATCAGCGTGCCCCAGATCGGAAAACCTGCGATAAAGGATTTTGTGCCGTCGATGGGATCCAGCATCCAGACATATTCGGCGTCTTCGTTTTGATTGCCGAATTCCTCGCCGACGACGCCGTGCTCCGGAAAGTTCGCCTGGATCATCCGGCGCATGACGGCTTCGGCCGCCCGATCGGCCTCCGTTACCGGATCGAAATCGCGACTGGCGCTCTTGTTTTCGACGCCGAGAAGAGTCGTTCTGAAAAATGGCAGGATGGTTTCGCCCGAGGCCGTCGCGAGACGGTCAATAAAGGCGGTAAAGTCAATCACCGTCACGCTATACCTCACCGGGCAATGTTCGAGCTGCGACCCCTAGCTAAGCCGCCTCCTATACATGTCCGGATCGGATATCGCATCGTCTGCCATTCCATCGCGGCACAGTTTTCCCGCTCTCGCATTATCGCTGCGGGGGCCGGGACTGCATTGATCGTGGATCGGATGTTGCCGCCTTGAACGCTCTGGGTTGATCGGTGAGGATCGTGCCCGAAATCAAATTAAAATATTGAAATTACTTAATAAATAACAGTTTGAGTCGAGACTCAATGAGCCGGAGAAGACCACATGGATGATGAAACTAGAGCTATTTGAAAGGAAATCGCCCGAAATCTCTTGCATTTTGTGCAGCGCGGTTACATATTGTTGCGGTGCGGTAGCCGTCGCGCTATCGCTTGCCCTCCTTGGGCGTTTCCTCCCTAGACTTGGGTCGCTTGTTCGACGAGCGGCCCTTTTTCTTTGCTTCTTTGCGGCGGCTCTGCAAAAGACCATCCAGACTCTCGCCGTTCTCGTCGATCTGAACTTCAGAAACATTTGCAGCTATGGACTGCTGTTGGTCCCGGGTCGCCAAGGCAATCTTTCCTTGCGGCACTTCCGAATATTGATTGAACGCCGGGAATCTACTCTGCGGCGGACCGGAAGGAGCCGAGATCGTCGAGCGGGATGGCGGCCAGGGCATCGGCGAGCGTCAGGAAATCCGTTGCAACCTGACGGAAGCGGGGTCCGCGCTCACGCCGCCGTTCGTCCATATAGACCGCTCGGTTGAGTTCGAGCTGAACCGCGTGCAGTCCGCTGGCCGGATTTCCGTAATGTTCGGTGATAAATCCGCCCGCATAGGGCTTGTTGCGGGCGAGCGAGTAGCCGAGGCCTCTCATCACGTCATCGATGACATTGGGAAGCTGCGGCGCACAACTGGTCTCATAGCGATCACCGATCACGATGTCCGGTCGCTTCGGTTCATCAAGCGAGATTCCGGTCGATGGCATCGAGTGGCAATCCACAAGGATGACCGTTCCGAATGTCTGATGGGCCTTGTGGATTAGCCGCCGCAGCGCGCGATGATAGGGTTTGTAGAGCAGTTCGATCCGGCCGAGCGCATCATCCACGCCAAGACGCTCGCGATAGATTTCCTCGCCGTCGCCGACCACGCGCGGGATAGTGCCGAGACCACCCGCGACCCGCATCGATCGCGTGTTGGCGAAGCTCGGCAGCCGCCCGGTGAACATTCGAGGATCGAGCTCGTAAGGTTCGCGGTTTACGTCCACGTAGGAGCGGGGGAAATTGACCCGAACCACTGGAAAACCGGCATCGGTCAAGCCGCCGATCAATTCATCCATGAATGAATCTTCTGACCGGCGCAGGCCGGCGAGATCGATCCGCGAAGCGGACAGGAATTGCTCCGGATAGACCGAACCGGAATGAGGAGAGTTAAAGATGATGGGGGATCGCCATATCGCCGGCTCAGCGATTTCGAAAGGCGGTTGGTCACCGTCAAACTCGTTCATCGCCAGCGTCGTCCTCGCGCAGCCGCCTGTCGAACTTGTCTGGACAGGCGTTCCTGAATTTGCATTGTCGATAATCACGACCCTTCTGCCAAGCCAAAGTTCGTTTTCACTCCAAATTTACCAGATTTGGCTTATAGTGACTGCTCCTCCAGCCGGGCTCCAATGACCTCCATCATGCACAAAATCCTCCTTGCCGAAGACGACAACGACATGCGCCGGTTTCTGGTCAAGGCGCTGGAGAATGCCGGTTTCAAGGTATCGTCCTATGACAACGGCCTTTCAGCATATCAGAGGCTGCGTGAAGAGCCATTTGAAATGCTTCTCACCGATATCGTAATGCCGGAAATGGACGGCATCGAGCTGGCGCGCCGCGCTTCGGAACTCGATCCCGACATCAAGATCATGTTCATTACTGGCTTTGCGGCCGTCGCGCTGAATTCCGATTCCGAGGCGCCGAAGAACGCCAAGGTGTTGTCCAAACCTGTGCATCTGCGTGAATTGGTCAGCGAAGTGAACAAGATGCTGGCGGCTTGATTCATTATGTCCGCTGATCCTTGCCTGTCCGCGCGGGAGCCGATATAGGACCGGCGACCCCTTTCGGAAGTTTCCGGGCGCGTAGCTCAGCGGGAGAGCACTACCTTGACATGGTAGGGGTCACAGGTTCGATCCCTGTCGCGCCCACCACCCAGTCTGCTGTTTTGTCATTCTATGGAGACTGATAGGAAAGGCCCGCCGTTGGCGGGGTTTTCTGACCCTGGTTTTGTGGGAGGCTGTCTCCGTTCGTGGATGTGTCCGTTTTTCGGCCCCTGTCTCTGGTCCAAAAATTCCCGTTCCGGGCAGGGGTCCATTCAGCCCGTAGAACCGCCTGCTGGTGGACGTCGCGTATCCTGGCATGTGACGCCCCGAGATGCCGGTCGAGTGATCGTTACGCACAGATGGGTGTCTTGCGGTGACGAGCGTTGTTCTTTTGGCGCTTACATCGCTTCGTTGCGTGTTTTCAGAGCGGTGGCAGTCCAAGGTTAAAGTATTGCTTCGACCATTCGGGCGGCGCATCGCGGAGCTCAGCGATGCCGATGCCACGAGGCAGGCGACCTTCGATGGCGGCCTTGACCAGTGGCGGCGCGAGGAACGCCATCGACAGGGTCAGATGGATTTGCCGGACGCTGCATTTCTGCCGGACCGCGAGTTCTTCGATCGTCAATCGTCCGCAGACGATCTCGTCCAGCCATTGCCGACCGCGGGCAATGGCGCGGATTAGGCCTGCGCGACGCTCGGCGCGGATCGGTCGTGTACGCCGGGATGGTGCGGATGCGGGCTGGATCACGTCTCGGAATTTGCGCATCGGCGGCTTGGTCCAGGGAATCAGGATGGTCTCGCCTTGATCAAGCGTGGCGCCGGCATCGTCGTTTCGAGCCAGTTCGAGATGATCATGATTGGGCGGTTCAATCGCCTTCATGGTCACGGCCAGATGTTTGGTGCGAACCTCAATCCTAGCAATATGGGCAGCAATGGCATGTTGCTCCCCGAGCGATTCTGACCGTTGTTCACCGGACTTTGTCAGCCTGTCACGCACCGTATTGGTGACCAGCGCCTCGATCTGATCGGCGGAGACGCGGGAGATGGACCCCACTGGATCATCTGAGTGGCCGCGCTGCAGCGGCCGGGAGATATAATAGCGGTAGCGCACCCGATTCTTGGTCGCGTGGGTCGGGATCATGCGGTTGCCTGCATCATCAAACAGCAATCCGGTGAGAAGCGCTTTGGATTTTTGCCTGGCTCTGGTCCGATGGGACCATTGTTCGGTCAGCTTGGCCTGGACGGCCTCGAACAGGGATCGCTCAAGCAAAGGCGGTTGTGGTCCGGGCAGGACCTCGCCCTTGAATGTCACCTCGCCGATATAGAACCGGTTGCGCAGCATGTAGAACAGCGGCCCCTGGGTAAAGGGAACGCCGCCCCTGACGGCACCGGTCGAGAGCTTGCGGACCTTGGAGGTCAGTCCCTTGCTCTTGAGATCGGCGACCAGGCGATTGACGCTTCCGAGTTCAAGGTAGCGCTCGAATATGAGCCGAACGGTTTTTGCCTCGTGCTGATGGATGGAAAGCTTGCCGTCGCTCAGCGCGTAACCGAGCGGCACCATGCCTCCAACCCAGAGGCCCTTGCGCTTGGAGGCGGCGATCTTGTCGCGGATGCGCTCGGCTGTGACCTCGCGCTCGAATTGGGCGAAGGACAGAAGAACATTTAGGGTCAAACGGCCCATCGATGTCGTGGTGTTGAACTGCTGGGTTACCGAGACAAATGACACGTTATGAGCATCGAACAGCTCAACCAGCTTGGCGAAGTCGGCCAGAGACCGTGTCAGGCGGTCCACCTTATAGACGACGATGACATTGATTTTGCGGGTCCGGACATCATCAAGCAACTTTTGCAGGGCAGGGCGGTCGGTCGATCCGCCCGAGAACCCGCCATCGTCATAGCGCGTCTTAATCAGCGTCCAGCCCGCATGCGTCTGACTACGGATATAGGCCTCGGATGCATCGTATTGAGCATCGAGCGAGTTGAATTCCTGATCGAGCCCGGCATCGGTCGAGACCCGGGTATAGATCGCACACCGGACGGATTTGCCAGACACCGATTTACCAGGCGTCATTGCGGCCTCGCAGTTGCAGCTCGCAGGCCAAAGAACCTCGGCCCGTTCCATCTGGTCCCGGTGATTGCAAGGGCGACTTCGGACAGGCTGCCATAGGTCTTGCCTTCAAACCCAAAGCCATCGGCGAGCACCATGACCCGATGATCCCGTCCATTCCATGTGCGGGTCAAGATGGCGCCCGGCGTGAGCTCCTGGTTGCGCTGATCGACCTTGTCGGTCAGTCTGGTGATTGCAGCCGATGCCTCTGATCCTACGGCAGCCTTCAAGATCTGTGTCATCCCCGCATCGAGGTCGCCGAAGGCATCGGCCTGAATGCGATAGGCGAGCATGGCGAACAGCAGATGCCTCTGTAGGTGTATCGGTGCTGAGCGACCCGTTATACCCCGCCACCTCAGGCGAAGGCTCTTAAGATCGAGATCACGGAGATCTGCGATCTCGATTTCAAGAGTGGCCGCATCCATGGTGCGGCGTGATTGTCTGCGCGGTGCCATCGATCAGGTGGCGGTAGCCGATTTGCCGACCTCATCCGCTGCCGGTTTGATGCGATAGCTCCGTACCTTATCAACACGCTCGGACTCAAGATCGAGCTTGAGTTTCTTGCGAACGACAGCGGCAAAGAAGCCGCGCACCGAATGCGGCTGCCAACCCGTCGCCTTAGCGATGGCGTCGATCGTGCAACCGCCTGGCGATCGCAGCAGAGCGAGCACTCGAGCTTGCTTGGAATCAGTGCGAGCGCCCGATGCTTTGGTTGGCAAGGCGGATGAGCCAGCAGTCGGCGATGCCTTCGATGCCGCCGGCCTCTTTATCTTAGTGCCAACTCGTTTGGCTTTAACGGATCGGGTCGCGGCTAATTTTGAGGCAGGTTGTCTGGTCGCGGCTGGCTGCTTTGCTTTGGCCTTCGTCATGGGGGTCTCCGACATTGCGGGGCATCCATCGCGCCCCACCGCCGCGGCCCCGCAACGGCCAAAGGCCGGCGGGGCAGGATCCTGACGAGCCTATTCGCTCGCTATAACAGCCGTAGTAACGCTCCGTTGCCACAGCAAAGCCAGTCGTTTCTTAGCAATCTTGTTGCTCGTTTTTCGGATCGGGGCCGGGTGTGAAACTTCTCGGGCCAGCATCAGACTACGAATCTGGGGGTCAGGAGTTCGAATCTCTTCGGGCGCGCCATGCATGATCTCCACGAATTGGTTACCCTATCGGCTCTGGAGCGGGAGGAGATCAAGCGCGCCGACGCTTACTACGCCGGCAAGGTCTTCGAGTATCCTCAAATGTTTGAAGCCGTCCGTGCCTATCCGAACGATCCTGAGATTTCGCATCTTATGACTTTGGCCGAAAAGCTTGTGGCAGGTCTTTACCGCCCTTGTTTGGAGGCGGCGGGATGCTGTTCTCAAGACATTGTTTGCCCCCTGCTAGCGAATCGCCCCGGTTTTCGTATCGACGGCGAACGCCAAGAAGAGCAAGCCGCTGCCCTCGGATCTCGCATTAGCATTGTGTCTTCGGCTAACCCGCATTGCCCCAGTGTGATCACGCGATATACTCCGTGTCCTTCGCGGGGGCTGTAACTTATGGATGCAATTGTTGGGACCAGTAACAACTGGCGGAACGATCCGGCTGGAAGAATCGCCAACATATCTCTGGCTCCCAACCAGAAGAACTCCCTGTTTCCGCTTTTCGAAGCGATCATGAATTCGATTCAGGCGATCGAGGAGCGTTTCGGTCGCGACCAGATTTCGTCGGGGAATGTTCGTGTTACAGTCATCCGGACTGAGGATGGGGACTGTACAGGCTTCACAGTCAGCGACAACGGAATCGGATTCAATCAGCAAAACCTCGATTCGTTTGTCAAAATGGACTCTCAAAAGAAGGCGTCCATAGGCGGCAAAGGCGTCGGGCGGCTTTTATGGTTGAAAGTCGTCGACTCTGTTCGAATTGAAAGCCTCTTCTCTGACGCACAGGGCGTAAGCCGTGTGGTCTTCGACTTCTGCCTCGACGACCCTATTCGGAATATTGAGTACTCCGATGGCGCGGCGGTCGAACATATCGGAACGACCATCGAACTGTTTCCCTATAAGGACACCTACGCGAGACCGATCCCGCGAAAGGTCGCAACGATCGCTAGCCGCGTGCTTGCCCATTTCATCAGCTATTTCGTGAATATCAGTCAGCCAAAGATCGAGATTATCGACGGCGCCAAAAGCATCGATCTGTTCGATCAATTCACATCGGTTACTGAACGCGATCAAGATTTCAGATTTGTGCTGACACTCTCGACAGGAGAGTTTGAGTTTGTCTGCCATTGCTTTCTTCTTCCCAAGTCGATTTCAGACGACGAGAACAGCACGAACGCCTTGTATCTGGGTGCTAACGGCCGGGCGGTTAAACGCTACGAGCTGGATGCGGTTCTGGGCATGAGAGCAATCGACGATAAATATGCCTATCTCAGTTACGTTGAGTCTGAGATTTTGAATGACACGGCCAATGACACCCGCACTGAATTTTCGCTCTCTGACGATGATCTCGAAATAATCGTCAACGCTGCCAAGGCGAAAGCTAGGGAGTTCCTGGCGCCGGAGATCACGGATATTCGCGAGCGGCAGGAGAAAGTTGTCGCATCATTGAGGGTCGAACATCCTCGATTTCTAAGTGTTGCACGCGACAGCAAGGAGTTCGCCAACAATCTGCACCTCTCTATGCAGAAGGAAGAGGATGTATTCGTCGAACTTTCACGGCAATCGCTTCGGCAATACAAACGGCGCAAAAAGGCATTCCTGACGTCCGTTAAGAAGAAATTGCCGGACATCACGGCCAAAGCTCAAGAATATGTGGCCGGGCTTCAGAGTGAATCGGTCTCTTCGCTGGCCGAGTACGTCATGAAGCGCAAAATGATCTTGGAAGTCTTTGAGGAGAGCCTCAAATACACTGATATCCAGGCCAAACTTTCGGACTATGAACACGTTGTTCATGACATCGTGTGCCCGCTGCGATCGACGTCAGAAGAACTTGATTATGAAGATCACAATCTCTGGATTGTCGACGACCGTCTCGCCTTCTTCTCATATTTCAATTCCGATAAACAACTGAAGGCCCAAATCGCCAACCCCGCCAACCCTGTTGATCGCCCCGATATCTCGGTTTTCGACGTTAGCCTTGGATTCCAGAATATCGACCAGTCGCAGCCGATCACGATCATTGAGTTCAAGCGCCCGAAAAGAGATGATTACACCCTTGAGAAAAATCCGATCACTCAAGTGAGAAAATACGTCGATGATATGAGGAAGTCTGGCGAGGCCATCAAATACGATGGCACTCCGCTTCGTCAAATTGCCGAAACAACTCCATTTGTTTGCCACGTCATCGCCGACGTAACGCCCTCGCTCCGGACGGTCATGAAGGCATTGGGGCCGTTCCATCAGAAAGTCGGGTCAGGCACCTATTACCTCTATGGACGACTCTCCCGTTGCAAGTCGATTTTGATCTGATCTGCTTGGCCCGTTGCAAACATCTATCCGGCGTCACCCGAAGTGATCAGGGC